>JAJAZO010000409.1 GCA_026785745.1 Chitinophagaceae bacterium
GGATATACCAGACATCGTTGTGGCCGCTGAAAAAGTGATGGCGAGAAAAAATGCTTAATTTTAGAAAAAGTATTTTATGGCTGTTGATATTAACCAATTACTTTCCCTTCCTCAAAACCAGAGAAGAAAGATAGCTGAAAAACTGTGGGATAGCCTTTCTCCAAGTACTTCCACTGTGAAATTATCAAAAGAAGAAGTAACAATTCTTGAACAACGCTGCGAAACATATATCTCAGGTAAAACAAAATTCTACTCAAGTAAGGAAATGCAAAAAAAAGTTTTTGGCAAAAAATAATTGATGGTTTCTCAACAATATATTCTCAAATATTCCGGCGAATAAATAGAAGACCTCTCGGAAATTGCAAAACATTATGAGGAAATAAATGCTTCGTTAAAAACCAAATTAGAGGCGGCTGTTTTAAAAACCCAATTAGACTTGTTGAGAAATCCTTTTGCTTTTTCCAAAGTTAATTTCAAAGATTTTCGGCGCATTCTTCTTAAAAAATTTCCTTACAAAATGATTTACAGGGTTGATGGTGAAAAAATCCATGTATTTGCGGTATTTCATCAGGCCCGTTCGAACCGCTATGTCCGAAACCGGTTGAAGAAATAACCTGGTTTTAGTGATATTCTCCCACAACTTTTTTATTTTTAAGAATTGAAGTTTATTTTAAACAAACCCACTTTCCAGTATTCTAACCGAACCAAAGCCCGAAATCAATGTCCCTGACAACAACAAGCGATAGTGAATTGCTGGCACAGTTCCGTAACCCTGTTACGAAAGAAAGAGCTTATACCAGCCTTATAAAAAAATACCAGGAAAAACTCTATTGGCATATCCGCCGCATGGTGGTAGAGCATGAAGATGCAAATGATGTGCTTCAGAACGTCCTGATCAGGGTGTGGAATGGCCTGCAGAATTTCCGGGAGGATAGCCAGCTCTACACATGGCTTTACCGGATTGCAACCAACGAATGCCTGACCTACCTGGAACAGCAGAAAAAAAGGTCGTCCGTCAGCCTGAGCGATGTTGAAAGCGGACTAAGTAATAAGATAAAGGCAGACAAGCATTTTGATTCACAGAAAGTGGAATGGAAATTGCAGTTAGCCATCCAGCAATTGCCTCAAAAACAGCGAATTGTATTTGGTTTGCGGTATTATGATGAAATGCCTTACGAACAAATGAGCCGTGTGCTGGAAACCAGTGAAGGGGCTTTAAAGGCCAGTTACCATCATGCCGTCAAAAAAGTTGAGGATTATATGCTAAATCATTAAACTTTGACCGTTGGAAACCATCCTATTAACCGTTCTGCCTTGCTGAGGCTTCGCAGAATAAACTAAAAATGACCCGGAAAGACAACATATTGCAAGAACTAAATGAGTTGAACAGCACATTGGCAACCATCACCCCGCAGAACCCCTATACAGTTCCTGTGGGATATTTTGATGGATTGGCTGCCAGGGTTCTCAACCGCATCAAAGCAATGGAAGCCGCTAATGCGGTGGAAGAGTTGGGTTATTTATCTCCTGTGTTAAGTGGTATTTCTAAACAACTGCCTTTTTCTGTTCCGCAAGGATATTTTGAAGGGCTTGCAGAAAAGGCAATGCAATCTATTAGTGAAAGCAGCGACTATCAAACAGCAAATGAAGAAATGGAAACACTTTCTCCTTTGTTGAATGGTTTGAAAAAAGAAATGCCTTACGCCGTTCCGCAAGGATACTTTGATGGGCTTGCAGATAAAACTCTGCAAGCTGTTAATCAAAACAACGATTACCAGACAGCTAAAGAAGAATTAGCAACACTTTCCCCGTTGTTAAGTGGTTTGAAAAACGAAATACCTTACACTGTTCCGCAAGGGTACTTTGAATCACTATCTGAAAATATCACCAAAGAGGAAAGTAAACCGGCAACAAAAGTTATTTCAATTACCAGTCGTAAATGGTTCCGTTATGCAGCGGCAGCTGTAGTTATTGGTATGATAATAACGACCGGCCTTTTATTCTTCGGCGGTGGTGAAAAAGAGCCTGGCGGTAAAGCATTGGCTAAATTTACCCGTGATGTAAAGAAAATGAATGATACACAGAAAGAAAACCTGATAGATTTTATTGATGCCGGCATGAATGGTGAGGAGAATGTACAGATTTCTATTGACAATAAATCTGATGAAGTAAAAAATCTGTTGCAGGGTATTTCTGATGACGAACTGAAAGATTTCCAGGAACAAACAGAAGATGTTCAGAATGTCTTAATGACAAACTAAGCGAAAATGAAAAAGTGGCTACTCATATTATTTGTATTCTTACTTCCCGGTTTTGCAGCATTGGCGCAGAATGAAGAGCCTGTGAAGGATGCAGGAAAAATCCAGGAAAGAATGAGAGAATATATCCAGAAAAAACTGGGTCTTTCAAGAGGCGAGACAGAACGATTTTCCCCGGTTTTTGTCCGCTACTTCCGTGAGTTTGCACAAACTCATAAACAAAACAAAGGAGACCGGCTGGTGATGCAACAAAAAATAATTGAACTCCGCTTACGTTACCGTGGTGAGTTTAGACAAATTATGGATGAACAACGGGCTAACAAGGTTTTCCAGTATGAAGATAATTTCCGCCAGGAAGCAATAAAAATCATAAAAGAAAACAGAGGAGAAAGGACACAGCCCCGCAGATCAAGAGCTATTCTTTTAGAATAAAAACATTTTATAGTATCACAATATTAACCGCCGGCTTCTGAAGCCGGCGGTTTTAGTTATATCCCTACCGAAACTGATAAACAGGATTCTTTACATCATGATAGAACAAGAAAGTCCATTTTTCTTTTTCTCCTTTCTCCCACCATTGTTGCCGCAGCTCCATTGCTTTCTTTCCGTCAAAATCATACTTAGCAGCAAACTTATGCTTCATCTGTTGTAGCTGTGGTGCATCATCGGCACCATAGAAAATTGTTTCCTCATTTTCTTTTATCCAAAAAACCTGGTGGTGGGGTGAATGGGCACCGGTAATTTCGTAATGAATATAATCATCAATCGTTCCGTTGCCGTCGAGCAAAATTACTTGTTCCGCATTTTGAAGGCATATTAATTCTTCTGTTATAAAAGAGGGAAATCCTTTTTCAAAAGCGAAAGCCAGTTCAGAACGTTGCAAATAGTAAGTAGCATCAGGCAATGAAAGTCGTCCACCGAAACCTTCTCTTTCAATTCCCACTGCACCTGCATGGTCTTTATGCAAATGCGACATCAGCACCTTCGTTACTTCAGAAGGATTGATACCGGCATCCATCAGGTTTTGATGAAGTTGCAATGTTCCGTTCTTTTCAAAGCCAAGCCCGGTATCAAACAACAAAATATCTTTTGAAGTAATAACAACGAAGGGTTGAATTTCTACCAATAGACTGCCCACTGGTCGTGACTGTAAATTATCTTTAGTATCATCAAATGGCACAAACAATTTTGATTTATCAATGGTGAAGGTGCCTTCGGAAAGTGGGATGATTTTCATATTGCTGATTGCTGCAAATTAGCGTAAAACCATCTGCCGGTCAGCATCCAGCCGTATTAAAATAAAAAGAAGAATGGTGAAGGTTAGTAAAGAAGTGCCTCCGTAACTAACGAAGGGAAGGGGGATGCCAATAACCGGTGCCAGGCCGATTGTCATTGCTACATTAATAGCTATATGAAAGAAAAAGACTGCTGCTACTCCATAGGCATAACACCGGCTGAATGTGCTTCGCTGCCGTTCTGCAACAGTCACTATCCGAAAAAGAAGTATCAGGTAAAGGCCCAGCAGTACAACGCTTCCAGTAAAACCAAAACCTTCGCCTACCGTACAAAAAATGAAATCAGTACGCTGTTCCGGCACAAAATCATACCTCGTTTGAGTGGCTTTTAATATTCCTTTTCCAAATACCCTTCCACTGCCGATAGCAATTTTTGATTGCCTTACATTGTAACTACTGCCGCTTTCTTTTTTCTTTTTTGTTTCTTCAGCTGTTTCTGTATCTCCTTTTTTCTCATAGGGATTATCCTTTCCAAATAAATCATAAATACGTTCTACCTGGTGCTTTTGTAATACGTTTTTAAAAATATAGGGAACAGCAAACCGCTGAATACCGACACATAGCACCCACAACAATATGATGGTGGTAAGGATACTACGTCGGCGTTTTATCTGCCTTCGAAGTATATAAGCAACTAATGCGGCTATCGCCGTTAGTATAATAGCAAGTGTGTTTAGCTCAATAACAATCGTAGCCACAATTAATGCTGCTATGACAAACCCTATCAAAAGAATTACAGAAGGCAACCCTTCCCGATACATAACGATAAAAAAAGAAAAGTAAACTAATGCCAATCCTGTTTCCTTTTGTAAAATGGCCAGTACCGCCGGCAATAATGCAATGCCGGCAGCGATTAATTGCGAACGGGTTTTTGAAAAATCTGTTTCCTGCCGGGAAAGATATTTGGCTAATGCCAGTGCCACGAAAATCTTACAAAACTCTGCGGGCTGAAAATTAAAAGCCCCCATTTTTATGATTGACTCCGTTCCTTTTATCCGGTAGTGAAAAGGGAAAACCATCAGGAGCAGAAAAATGCCAATAATATATCCCAGGTTGGCGGTAGCAGAAAAAAATTTGCTATCGGTTAGTAAAATTAAAAAGCCAATACCCGTACCGATAATGAAAAAGTAAAGTTGCTTGCTATAATCAGTTTTAAACCGTAAAAAACTTTGAACCACTGAATCGCCTTCTTTAAAGGTGGCAGCAAAAATGGCTGTTAAGCCAATTGCTACCAGCAAGAAATAAATACCTGCAAGGGTCCAGTCTATTCCTTTTGATATGGCAGGGTTTCGCTGGTTCATAACTTTACTTCGTAGCAGTATCTTTTTTATTGATAACAGGCTCTTTTTGTTTCTCAGGCACAACCATCTCTGTTTTTACCGGCTTCTTATTTTGAGTATCCTTTGGCTGTTTATTCTCTTTAGTTTTATCAGCCCTTATCTCTGCCTCTGTCGTGTTATCTTCCGTTTGAAGTGTGTCTTTAATATTTTTCATTTCATTCATTGCTCTTGCTTTTTGCAGCGAATCTTTTGCCTGCATCTTCTGCTTCATCAATGGTGGAATAAGATTTATGTTTGTCATTCTTTCTGCCAGGGCTTTCCTGTTTGCAGCAATAGTATCGTTAATATATTTCTCAATCATCAGGCTTACTATCGGCCCTGCATATGTACCTCCATATCTTCCGCTATTTTCCACCACACACATAATGGCAATCTTCGGATTTTCCCTTGGGGCAAAGGCACAAAAGAAAGAGTGATTCGGTTGTTTTACCAACTGCCCTTTAATATTTGCATAGTTTTCTACCGTTCCGGTTTTTCCGCAAACTACAATACCGGGTATTTTTGAACCACGACCGGTACCGATTTCCATTACACCCTGCATACCATCATGCACCGCCTCATATATGCTGTCAGCTAAATTGATAGGGATTACTTTCTGTTTGTACTTATCCAGCAAGCCAAACTTATCACCGCCGTCTATTGAATCAACTATATGGGGAATATAATACCAGCCTTTATTGGCAATAAAAGCCATCTCGTTAGCTACCTGTAGTGGTGTCGCCGTTACCTCGCCCTGCCCTATGCTTACCGAACGAAAACTGCAAAAGCCCCATTTGCCAGGACCAAACCTTTTGGGATTATTAAAATATTCAGGAGTAGGGATGTTTCCTTTTTGTTCGGTTGGCACATCAACTCCTAATCTATGCCCCATTCCAAAAGCCGACATATAATTATCCCATACCCGCAGGCTGCTGTCCACATTAGGATACTTTGGATTATTAATAACCCGTTGCATTACATTGGCAAAATAAGTATTGCAGGAATGAGTAATGGCTGTTTTCAAGTAATAGGTGCCGGGGTCAAGACAACCCATCGGCTTACTACTCCCACACCCATAAAAAGCACCGCTACAACTAAAAGTAGTTTTTGTAGTAATCACACCTTCACCCAAGCCAACCATAGCCTGCAATGTTTTAAAAGTGGAGCCGGGTGCATAAC
>JAJAZO010000410.1 GCA_026785745.1 Chitinophagaceae bacterium
GTAGGAGTGAACCTGCTGCGGGAAGGATTAGACTTACCGGAAGTTTCCTTAGTTGCTATTCTGGATGCAGACAAAGAAGGTTTTCTCCGCAATGAAAAATCATTGACGCAAACTGCCGGAAGAGCAGCAAGAAATGTAAACGGCCTTGTGATCTTTTATGCGGATAAGATGACCGACAGTATGCAGAAAACGATCAATGAAACTAATCGACGCCGGGAAAAACAAGTTGCTTTTAATATAGAACATGGCATTACTCCAACGACAGTTATAAAATCAACCAAAGAAGTGTTTGCACAAACTTCTGTATTGGATATTAAAGGATATGACCCGGCTAATCCTTATGCCATTGCCCCGGATGAAGACATGATAACGGTGGCTGCTGAAGAACAGGCTGAATATAAAACCATACCACAAACGGAAAAAGCCCTTTCAAAAATTAAAAAAGAGATGGAAAAGGCAGCGAGGGATCTGGATTTTATGGAGGCGGCAAGGCTGAGGGATGAAATGTTTTTGTTGCAGAAACAGTTGGAAGAAATGAAGAAATAGAAACCCTGTTTTCCCCTTTTTCCCATTAATTTCAAAGAGGTTATGCGTCAGGCTCTACTCTTGATATTGATTCTTATCTTTTCCCGGAAACTTACCTTTTCCCAGCAAGCCAAATTAATATTACCTATCGGACATACTTTAAGTGTACAGTTGGCTCACTATAGCCCCTACAATAAATTAATTCTAACCGCCTCTTCTGACCACAGTGCTAAAGTATGGGATGCAGTAACAGGCACCCTGCTTTATACAATTGCAGGGCATACTGATGCTATACTATCAGCTGAGTTTAGCCCAAACGGAAAACGTATAGCAACAGCAATTGTAGTTACATACTTTTTCATATCTATATTATTGTTTTAATTAGTCACTTGCCTGCCTGTCGGCAGACAGGTAAGTGGCCGTAAATATTCATTACCGGTTAGTCAGGGCTACTTATGGCTCATTTCAGAAAAATAACTTAAGTGTTAACGAATTTTTTGTTGCAGCAATTCTTTTACTCCGCCAAACCATTCGGTCTTTAAGATACTTAAAATAATACTGTCCCTTCTTCCGCCCTGTTCGGTAGGCATGTGATTGCGGAGAATGCCTTCTTCCACACAGCCGATAGCTTTCATGGCAGCAACGCTTTGGGCATTATTAGCATCAGCCCGGAATTCTAAACGTTCCATTCCCCATTCTTCAAAAACATAAGTCGCCAATAGTAATTTGCAGTACCGGTTTAATCCTGTTTGTTGAAAATCTTTACCATACCAGGTATAGCCAAGCTGTGTGGTAAGCCAGGGTTGTTGTATATCATAAAACCGGGTGCTGCCAGCATAGCGGTTTGCTTTTTTATCAAATACGATAAACGGGTATTCTTTCTTATCGTTCAGGTTTTTTACGGCGGTTGCAATATAGTTTCGCAAGTTTTCTTCACCGGCAGCCGTTACTAAACCGATCTTCCATATCTCCGGTTCGTTTAATGAAAATGGCAGCAGGTTGTCAAAATCATTTTCCTCTATTGGACGGAGCAATACTCTTTCGTTTTCGAGAACGGGTTGTTGTTGGAAAATATCATGTGTCATAATTATATGAATCTTGAATTCTCAGATGCAAAGTACAAACATGCCTGTATTGCTCTTAAATCAATTCTCGGATAAGCTTTTAATATTGCATCAGTATTATGGCCAGCCCCAAGCTTCTCAAGAATAAGAAAAACAGGAATTCTTGTTCCTTTTATAACCGCTTTTCCAAACAAAATTTTTGGATTAAACTCTATGTATCTTTTCCAATTCATCCTTCAATCCTTTTTATATCAGCCCCTAATTTTTTTAATCGCCCATCAATATCCTGGTAGCCCCTGTCTATTTGTTCAATGTTTTGAATAATACTTTTTCCTTCTGCGCTAAGAGCGGCAATCAGTAACGCTACTCCTGCACGGATGTCAGGACTACTCATCGTAATGCCTCTCAGCATTTGTTCTCTTTCCAAACCAATTACTACGGCACGGTGCGGATCGCAAAGAACAATTCTTGCTCCCATATCAATCAGCTTATCAACAAAGAACAAACGGCTTTCAAACATTTTCTGGTGAATGAGTACAGAGCCTTTGGCTTGTGTGGCTGTCACTAAAACAATACTTAACAAATCAGGTGTAAACCCCGGCCAGGGATTATCGTAGATGGTCATTACCGAGCCATCAAGGAAAGTTTGTATTTCATAACTCTCTTGTGATGGAATATGAATATCATCACCAATAAAATTCATTTGTATGCCAAGCTGTTGAAATTTTTCCGGGATGATACCAAGATGTTCAATGCCTGCGCCTTTAATGGTGATATCACTTTGCGTCATTGCTGCAAGGCCAATGAAAGAACCGACTTCAATCATATCGGGCAACATGCGGTGTTCGGTACCGCCGAGATAATCTACTCCTTCAATCGTTAGCATATTACTACCAATACCGGTAATCTTTGCACCCATTTTATTCAGCATCCTGCATAGTTGTTGAATATATGGCTCGCAGGCGGCATTATAAATAGTGGTAGTGCCTTTTGCCATAGAGGCTGCCATTACAATGTTGGCAGTACCGGTAACGGATGGCTCATCTAATAAAAGATTAGTTCCTTTCAGGTTGGGAGATTCTAAATGAAAGAAACCATCTTCATCATGATACGTAAAAGTGGCACCGAGTTTTTCAAATCCGATAATATGTGTATCTAATCGTCGTCTTCCTATTTTATCACCGCCAGGCTTTGGAATAAAAGCTTTTTTAAATCTTGCCAGCATTGGTCCGGCCAGCATAACAGAGCCTCTTAGTTTTCCGCTTTTCTTTTTGTAGGCTTCGCTGTGCAGGTAATCAACATTTACTGTACCCGCCTGAAAAGTACAGGTATTGCGATTGGTTCGTTCCACTTTCACATTCATTTCACCCAGCAGTTCTATCAGCAGGTTTACGTCAATGATGTCAGGAATATTAGTAATGGTAACTTTTTCTGGTGTGAGTAGTACGGCACTTATAATTTGCAGGGCTTCATTCTTGGCTCCTTGCGGAATAATTTCTCCCTGTAGTTTTTTACCTCCTTTTACTTCAAATGAATGCATGTTGGTTGATTAGTTAATTGGATAATCAGGCAATTCAATAATTTTCTCTTTGTCTTTGCAAAGTAAATGCAAAGTGAAGTGGGGGCAATAAAAAAAGGTTGATTAGAAAACCTAATCAACCTTTTAATTATTTTAACGCTTATCTTAATACCGCTTCTTCTGGTAACCACCACCGCCCCGGTTATCTCTTCCATCATTTCGACGACCGCCACCACCACCGCTACCGCCACGTTGCTGGTATTTACCACCACCGGGCCGTTTTCCATAGCTGCCCCTGTTGTCCCGTCCTTCCTGTTGGGGACGGAAAGCTTTTACATACGGCGTATTAGTAAATGTAAGTTGGCCATTAGTAATACCGCTTAATTCACTTTGTATAGCATCATCATGTACAATCTCTTTGTGCCAGTTGTTATAAGCCAGTTTCATGTAGTAAGCAATGGCATTGGCAAAGCCTAATTTTTTCTCCGGGTTTTCTTCTTTCAGTGCTTTATCAATTATCACTTCCAGGTTCTTTCCAAGATGCAATAATTTAGGTTGCCGTTTTGGATAAGGCAAAGGATCAGGTTTTGCCTTCAGTGTTTCCCGGGTTGGTATAGGATAAGGTGATTTTACATCGAGTGTAAAATCAGAGATAAGAAATAAATGATCCCACAGTTTATGCCGGAAATCTTCCACATTCTTTAAATGCGGATTCAAAAACCCCATCAGTTCAATAACAGCCTGTGCATTTCTTTGACGGCGTTCCGGCTCTTCAATGGTCATAATATGCTCCACCATCTTTTGCACATGGCGGCCATATTCTCTCATCGTCAAATGGTTTCTTGTGGTATTGTACTCCATATTATCTACATCCATAAGGACAAATGTAGAGAAAGAAGTCCGAAGTCGGAAGCCTGGGGCTGAAAACCTGTTTAGACTAAAGCGTTTGATGTTCTTTTGAGTGGTAATATTCTGGCGATTTGATAAAATCAAAAATCTCAGAAAACTCCGGAAAGCAAGGGCTGTGTGTTGGAATGTCCCTTTAGAGGTTAAAACATAAGTAGAATTATGGAAATGCTAACCAAACTCAGCAATAGCGGAGTAGTAAGCCCCTTTAGGGGTTGGGGTAAAGAAAGGGGCCCCGAACCTGGGCCCCTTTTACAAGCCACCATCCTCTTCCACCTAAGAGGTCGTTTAAAGAAAAGTTGATTCATAGAGTACAGATGTCCCGTTACGTCCACATAAACCCCCTGAATAATTCATTTTCCCCGGCGTAACGTGGCTCACTGCCAGCACTACTCATCAGACTTTTCTATTGTTTTATTTAGTACAGCATATTGCTGTGTTGTATGAATCAGTACAAAATATTTTCTGGCTGATATGTTATCAAATTTGATACCAGCCCGGTTATTATGTGGATAAGTGATTGTATCAAATTGTTCTGTTGAATTTTTGATTGTTATGTATGCAACAGGATTGTCATTTTTATTAATGTGTAAGAAACAGGCTTGGGTAATAGCAGCGGCCAATGCAATCTGCGAATCGGGATAAACGTTTTTCATAAGCTACAGTTTTAAGTATTCCATTAATTCCACGGTATAAAAGTAGAGCAGCTGCTGATAGCAATCAATTGTACTACTGCTCGTTTTTACAACCGGTATTTAATGAATATCCACAGAAAATGTTCCTGTGTTTTTCTGAAATGGACAGGTAGTAAAACAAGGAAGTAAAAGGAACGAAAAAAGGAATCTTTTACTGCGTAAATACTACAACCAATACCTTTGCCTGCCCTGCTGCTTACTAATTAAATCAGTATGGTAGGAAGGGCCTGCATACATGGTTATTGCCGTCAATACAAGATTTCTGCTGACCGATTACCTGGAAGGGTATGGCAATTTCATCTATGAAACCTTTAAACGCATTACACAAAATCATCCCGAACAGCAGTTCATTTTCATTTTTGACAGACCGTATGACGAACGATTTGTTTTCGGTAAAAATGTAAAAGCTGTTGTTACTGGTCCGGCCGCAAGGCATCCTTTGTTGTGGAAATTATGGTACGATATAAAAGTACCCGCCGTTCTCAGAAAATATAAAGCTGATGTATTTGTTTCCTGCGATGGATTTTGTTCGCTTCGCACCAAAGTGCCGCAATGTTTGGTAGTGCATGACCTGGCTTTTCTGCATTATCCTTCTTTTATAAAAAAATCACATTTGCTTTTTTATAAAAGATATACACCAAAGTTTTTGACTAAAGCAATATCTGTTGCCACTGTTTCTGAATTTTCCAGGCAGGACATCATTACACAGTATAAAACCGATGCCACAAAAATTGATCTGGTGTTCAATGGTGTAAAAGAAATTTTTCAGCCCGTAAGCGACGAAGACAAAGCGGCAACGAAAAATAAATACACCGACGGCAAAGAATATTTTGTGTATGCTGGTGCTATTCATCCCAGAAAAAATTTGATGAACCTGCTGAAAGCATTTTCTGTTTTCAAAAAAAGACAGCAGACAAATATGAAACTGGTGCTTGCCGGAAGACTGGCCTGGAAGTATGAATCATTCAAAGAAAAATTAAAATCATACAAATACAGAAATGATGTGGTGATGACAGGGTATGTTGATGATAAGGAGTTGTTTCAGCTAATCGGCTCGGCGTATGGAATGGTTTATCCTTCCTTGTTGGAAGGGTTTGGCGTGCCGGTGCTGGAAGCGATGCAGTGTGATGTGCCGGTTATTACTTCCGCCAACTCTTCCATGCAGGAAATTGCAAAAGATGCTGCATTGTATGTTGATGCAAACAGCCACAATAATATTGCAGATAAAATGATGTTATTGTATAAAGATGAGAACCTCCGCAAAGAATTGATTCTAAAAGGCAGACAGATAGCAAAACAGTATAACTGGGATAAAACAGCCGATCTCCTTTGGCAGAATATCTTAAAAGCAGGTAAATAAATCAGTGCTAAACCGTCTAATCAGTGTTCCTATCTTTGCTCTCCTTTAATTATACGAATGAATAAATCAACAATTACCATTGACGTAATGACCGATGAAAACCGGGTACCCGATTCTATTGCCTGGAGTGCTACCGATACCGGTGCCGGTAATGCACAAAAAGCAAAGGCGATGATGATTTCTTTCTGGGACGGTGCAGAAAAAGCAGCTTTGCGTATTGACCTATGGAC
>JAJAZO010000411.1 GCA_026785745.1 Chitinophagaceae bacterium
GTAAGAGACCTTGGAGGAAGCGGCGTAAATGTTTCTTTGCGCAATGCCATTAATAAAGGGATGGTCATTGGCCCAAGAATGTTTACTGCCGGAAAATCCATTGCCACCACCGGCGGACATGCCGACCCAACCAATGGTTACAGAAAAGATTTAATGGGCGACCCCGGACCAAAAGAAGGTGTTATCAATGGGCCGGAAGATGCATATAAGGCCGTAAGACAACGTTACAAAGAAGGCTCTGACCTGATAAAAATTACCGCTACCGGTGGTGTGCTAAGCCAGGCCAAAGACGGAGCCAATCCACAGTTTACCGAAGAAGAAGTAAAAGCTATTGTGACTGCCGCCAAAGATTATGGCTATAAGGTAGCTGCCCATGCACATGGTGCCGAAGGAATAAAAAGGGCTATCCGTGGCGGTGTTAATTCTATCGAACATGGAACATTTATGGATGATGAAGGAATGGAACTCATGAAAAAATATGGCGCTTGGTTAGTACCTACTATTACTGCCGGAAAAGCAACGGCTGACAGTGCAAAAATTCCCGGTTATTATACAGACATCGTTACACCCAAAGCATTAGCCACCGGCCCGCAGGTACAAGCCACTTTTGCCAAAGCATATAAAGCCGGTGTAAAGATTGCCTTTGGTACCGATGCTGGTGTTTTTCAACATGGAAAAAACTGGATGGAGTTTGGCTATATGATAGAAGCTGGTATGCCTGCGATGGAAGCTATTAAAGCAGCCACCATTAACGCTGCTGATTTACTCGGGCAAAAAGATAAACTCGGCAGCATAGAAGTTGGTAAAACAGCTGATGTAGTTGCTGTTGATGGTGACCCATTAACTGATTCAACCGTTTTTGGGAAAGTGGTGTTTGTGATGAAGGATGGGGTGGTGTATAAGCAGTGATAAGCCCTGAGTTTATCGAAGGGTTAAGCCGACTGCGTTACTACTATCATCGTCCTCCGGCTCGGCGAAACTTGCAGTTTCGCAGTTTTATTTTTTCGCCTCTGGCGATATGCTCAGTAGTGAACAGAACGATGAATGGTGCGACGCAACAGACGATGAGAGTAGTAATGCTGCTGGGCTAAGTAATATCAATCAATCCTTCGCAATCTTCTTATAACTCACCGTTATTCCCCGTATCAACGAAGAACTAAAGCCCTGGTGTTCCATTTCATTTAACCCCGCAATAGTACAGCCCTTTGGTGTTGTTACTTTGTCAATCTCTTGTTCCGGATGAGTGTTCTTTTGCAATAATAATTCTGCTGCACCTTTTACAGTTTGCGCAGCAATTAAAGAAGCGGTTGTTGCATCAAAACCAATTTCAATACCGCCTTGTATATTGGCCCTTATATAACGCATGGCATAGGCAGTGCCGCAAGCACCTAATACCGTAGCTGCATCCATTAGCTTTTCATCAATCATGGTTGTTTTTCCCAACTGGTCAAACAACTGCTGTATATAATTAAGTTGGGCATTGGTAGCCCCGGCATGTGCCAGGCAGGTCATGCTCTGCTGAATGGCAATGGCCGTATTGGGCATGGCCCTTATTACCGGCACCGGTTTGCCAATGGCTTTTTGCAATTGCTCTATCCACACACCGGTGATAACAGAAACCACCTGGTGCTTTTTAGGATTCAGCAAGGCCTTTATTTCTTTAATAATGTCTTCATAATTGTACGGCTTTACTGCAAGGATGATGACTTCACTGTCACGAACAGCTTTTTTGTTATCGCTGTGTACCATACAACCTCTTTCGGCAAAGCGACTGAGAGGAGATAAGTTGCGCCGGGTAATGGTCAATTCCACCGGTCTGCTGAATTCACTCTGTATCAATCCGTCTGCAATAGACGCACCCAGGTTTCCTCCACCAATAATTGCTATTCTTTTTGCCATAGTTCTGATTTTGGTAAAGATAAAGAAGGTATAGAGAATCTATTTTGTTTAAGTATAAAAGTATTTTTTTAAAAAAATATTAAACAACAGAAATAATTCTGTTTTTATTACCCAACCTTATGAACAATTTTCGACGACAGGCGTTATAGCCTAAATAAACTTAAAAACATTATTATGCAAAAGAATTTATTGACGCTGCTTTCTGCAGTAGTATTAACATCAACCACATTTGTAGCCTGCAACAATGATGGTGAAAAGAAACCAGCAGCAGATACAACTGTTATTGTAAAAGAAGCAACACCAACGGAACCTATGACGGATGCTCCAAAAGATGTTGTTGACATAGCTATTAGTTCTGCCGACCACACTACTTTAGTTGCAGCAGTACAAGCCGCTGGATTGGTAGAAACATTAAAAGGTGCTGGTCCGTTCACCATTTTTGCGCCAACTAACGCCGCATTCGAAGCATTACCTGCAGGTACTGTAGAAGGATTACTGAAGGCCGAAAAGAAGGCTGACCTTACTAATATCTTAACCTACCATGTAGTAGCAGGGAATGTGAAAGCGGCCGACCTGAAGGATGGCCAAAAAATTAAAACTTTACAAGGTGGTGAGCTTACTGTAGCTATAAAAGATGGTAAAGTAACAATTAATGGTGCTAATGTAACTGCAGCAGACCTTGCCGGAACTAACGGCGTAATTCATGTGATTGATGCTGTATTGATGCCGAAGAAATAATTGTCTTTTATTACAAGTTGGAATATTTCAGAAAGAGGGTAGCAATTGCTATCCTCTTTCTTCTTTAATAGTATTCTTTCTTCAGCAGATAATTTTTTACATAATCCCTCACTCCTTCTTCTAATGATGAGAAAGATTCTTTATACCCGGCCTCCTGTAGTTTATTCATATCCGCTTCTGTGAAGTATTGATATTTGTCACGAATGTCTTCGGGCATATCAATGTATTCAATAACTGGTTCTTTACCCATGCCGGTAAATGTAGCCTTTACCAAATCCTCAAACGACCTGGCCTTACCGGTACCGAGATTATACAGTCCGGAAGCAATATGATTTTCCATTAACCAATAGCAAACAGCTGCCACATCTTTCACATAAATAAAATCACGGAGTTGCTGACCATTTTTAAAATCGGGTCGGTGCGATTTAAAAAGTTTTACTTTACCTGTTGACCGTATCTGGTTATAAGCATGAAATATCATGCTTGCCATTCTCTCTTTATGATATTCATTTGGCCCGTACACATTGAAAAATTTTAATCCCGCCCAGAATGGAGGAGTTGACTCCTGCCCTGCCTGTCCGGTAGGCAGGCTCCCGACCCGATAGCTATCGGGTCCCGCCTCCCGCCGTTTATGAATCACCCATTTATCAAATTCATTTTTAGAAATGCCATAAGGATTTAATGGTTGCAATTTTTCAATTATCTCGTGATCGTCATTATACCCCAATTCACCATTGCCATAGGTTGCCGCGGAAGATGCATACAC
>JAJAZO010000412.1 GCA_026785745.1 Chitinophagaceae bacterium
ATGATTACGGCCATGCTCCAGGATTTCAATCTGTTCATTTGAATCGGATAACAAGTGACGCTGAGCTTTCAGAGACTTCATTTTCAAATTTTCTATTAATTGATTAGCTGATTTATTTACATTGCCACTTCTTTTACCTTATTCATCATCTGCACACCATGCACTAATGCTGCGCCACCCTTGATAGCGGCAGCCACATGCACAGCTTCCATCATTTGTCCTTCACTCCATCCTTTTTCAAATGCGTCACTGCTATACGCATCGATACAATAAGGGCATTGTACAGCATGTGCAACCGCTAAAGCAATCAACGATTTTTCTTTAGCCGTTAAGTTACCTTCTCCAAATACTTCCCCATACCATGCAAAAAACTTATCGGCCATTGGTTTTTGAAACTCGCCGACATTGCCAAATTTTCCAAGGTCTGCGGCGTTATAATAGTGGTTTTCCATTTTTTATTATTTATAATTTTGAAGATAGAGTGTCCAGTCGTAATCTTTAAATTTTATTTTCGGATTTTTATCAGCAGGAACAATAGAAAGCTGCCTGAGTAATTGTATCATCTTTTTCTTTCCGCCAAAGTCACGGCGGAACCAACTCATTAAGGTTGGCAACTTCACCGTGTTAGTTGCTTCATTATACTCTGCATCTCCCCGAAGGTATGCTTTGGTTGCAAGATCCAATTGCTGGTTGATATTCTCAGGTTTATAAAAGGCAATTGGCGGGCAGCTTTTTGCACCACAGTTTAGCGCAAAGTGTAGCCGATAATCTAATCTGTCAACCCGTAATGTCTTTTCTGTTTTACCCGGAAATAGTTTTTTTAAATACCCCAAGCTCCATTTTATACTGGAGCGGCGAAGAATGCCATGTTCTATATCATCAAGACTGAATTCCTTACTGGCAATTTCAATTTGTTTGCTGCCGAAGAATTGGCTTCTTTTCTTATACTGCTCAGGATTTTTCTTTAATGATACCTGTGTATATGCATTATATAGATTAATCCAGAAAGCTTTTTTTTCATCATCCGTTGTAATAATTGTTTTCAAATCATCAAAACTCATGTTTTTAAACTGGGTGATAAATTGAATCGTTTCCTCACCGGTTTTAGCAGCATACATAAATTCCTGCGAAAGTTGAACCAATTTATTATTTGATTTTTCCACCATGCCAGTGATTGTATTATTACCGGAATATACCACAGCGGCATCAATTTTCTTTACCTGATTTATAGTTGCAATACTTGTACTTTGTTCAGATAGCCACTTATTGATGTTGACTTCATTCACTTCTTCCGGGGAAGGAATTGCAATAACTGTTCCATTTTTTCCGACAATAACTGTGTAGGGGTAAGATGGCGGTTGAAATGATTTAATGAAAACGCCTTGTTCATCTACCACAACAGGCAGAGTAAAACTATTTTGCTTTTTTATAAAACTTTCCAATTTTGCCTGTGATTCCTCAGATACTAAAAGAACCCTGATTTCATCTTTGTATTGCTGCTGCAATGCTGTTAATTTGGGTAAGGCTCTAACACAAGGCACACACCATGTGCCAAAAAAATCAATTACTAATAACGTTTCTTTAAATTGCTGAAAAGAAGAAGAAGCAGATGAATGATTTAGGATTTTAGCAATCGGGAAATCCGACGTTATATCATTTACTACATAGCCCTGTTGTGCCTTTACAGCAAAAGACAATCCTGCAAATATGGCTACGAAGGCTAATTTCATGAAGGCGAATTATAGTTGATCAAACTATTGATAAGCTATAAACGTAAATTTACCGGCAAAAGATTGGAAGTTTATAAATTGTTTATATGATCCTGACACCTGAAATAGTAACCCAAACCGCCACATTTTTAAAAAAAACCGGCTTTCATCACCCCACAGTGGGTATTATAATGGGCACAGGGCTTGGGGCACTGGCAGAAAAAATTGATGCCGGAGTTTCAGTTCCTTATTCAGTCATACCAAATTTTACGGAAGCCACGGTTGAGTTTCATAAAGGCAATCTTATATATGGTAAAATCGGTGATACGAATGTGATAGCCATGCAGGGCCGTTTTCATTACTATGAAGGCTACAGTATGCAACAAATAACTTTTCCGATACGAGTGATGAAAGAATTGGGAGTGAAATATCTTTTTCTAAGTAATGCCGCAGGCGGTATGAACATGTCGTATAGAAAAGGTGATTTAGTTTTATTGGAAGATCATATCAATTTACTACCGGATAATCCCCTGCGTGGCCTGAGCGACCCGGCATTCGGTCAGCGGTTTGTGGATATGAGTGAGCCTTATGATAAAAAATTGATGCAGTTGATAGAAGGCAATGCCGCTTCGCAAAATATCATCATCAAAAAAGGGATATATGTTTCAGTAATGGGTCCTAACTTAGAAACGAAAGCAGAGTACAGATGGCTTCGTTCTACTGGTGCAGATATGGTAGGCATGAGTACGGTGCCGGAAGTAATTGTTGCTAATCAGATTGGAATAAAATGCGCCGCCATCAGTGTTATTACGGATGAATGTGACCCTGATAATTTGAAGCCCGTTAATATTGCTGAGATAATTGAAGTGGCAGGAAAGTCGGATAAGGTTTTAAGTAATCTTTTGGAAGCTGTAATAAAAGAACTATAATAAGATAGCTTATCTGTAATCAAGCATTCTCTTATATGTATTCACCATATCTTCCTGGGTAGCTCCTTTCTTATACATACTTAAGATTTTCATGTTTGCCATTTGCACCCGCCACCATGAATTCGTATCGTACTTACGGGCAGAAACCAATGCTCTTTTAGAAAAAATTTTATACCGGTGATTTACTCTTGCCCTTTTTGCAAACTCATATTCCTCCATAATTCTCATAGAAGCAATGTAGCCCCCGGTTTCTTCAAATAATTTACGGGTTACAAAAATGGTCTGGTCGCCACCCATGCAAATAAACCAATCGAACCGGGTGAACCAGCCATTTATGTTCAAATACCATTTGTTAGAATTGAATTTAGTATGATAACGACCCAGGTCAAACCCTTTTTCAACCGCTACCTTAATATCGTTGGCGAATGAAGTTGGAGGAAATGTATCTGCATGGATAAAATATAAGATACCCCCTTTTGCAAGCGATGCACCGTGGTTCATTTGGGCAGCCCTTCCCTTTTGCGGAGAAATAAAAACAGTTGCTCCGGCATTTTTTGCAACTTCGATTGTATGATCTGTACTTCCTGCATCCACTACAATTATTTCAGTTATTGATTCATTGCTGTGCTGCATAAGATAGCTGACCAGCTTAGCTATATTTTCAGCTTCATTATAAACTGGGATGATAATACTTATCTGCATAAATAATGATAGAAAGATACGGAAACAAGTATCAGAAAGATTTTGCAATCGTTTTGCCTGCAATAAAACCACTCGTCCAGGCATGTTGAAAATTAAATCCACCTGTTACTCCGTCTACATCCATTACTTCCCCGGCAAAGAAAAGGTTCGGAATTTTTTTGCTCATCATTGTGTTATGATCAATCTCGTTTAATGTAATACCGCCAGCGGTTACAAACTCTTCTTTGAAAGTCGTTTTTCCTTTTATAGCAAATTCGCAATTACATAAATTCTTAATTAGCTTATTCGCTTCTTTCGATGGCAAATCCGTCCATCGCCTTTCCATATTTACTTCGGAATATTTCAACAAAAATTCCCATAACCTGTTTGGCAAACCAAAAGGATTTTTATTATACACTTTTTGAGAAGCCAGCTCAAATCGAAGTGTTTGAAATTTTTCTGCTAATTGTTGCTCATTATAATCGGGCAGCCAGTTGACCATAATTTTGAAATCATACTTTTTTATAGCCAATTCTCTTGCTCCCCAGGCACTGAGTTTTAATACAGCCGGACCGCTTAGCCCCCAATGAGTTATTAATATCGGGCCTTCCTGTTCTAATTTGCTGCCCATGATTTTCACTCTGGCATTATCCACACTTACTCCCATTAACTCTGTAATTGGATGTTTTGGCATACCTGCCTGCCTGTCTGCCGGCAAGGTAGATCCGGCAGCCAGGTTGAAAGTAAATAACGATGGCACCGGGTCCTCGATTGAATGTCCCAATTCTATCAACCATTCAAACATTGAAGACTTCGGGTACCCTCCGCTTGCTATGCAGAGATAATCACAAGACAACGTTCGGGAGTCAGAAAACTTTATATCAAATTGACCTTGTACAGATACGATACTTTTCGCTTCTGCATTCATCATTATTTCAATACCATACTGATTCGCTTCGTTCAGCAAGCAATTAATTATTGTTTGCGATGAATCTGTAACCGGGAACATTCTTCCATCCTTTTCTTCCTTTAATGCTACCCCTCTATCTTTAAACCATTGAATAGTATCGGTAGTAAAAAACTGGTAAAAAGCTTTCTTCACAAACTTCTCCCCCCTGGGATATTTTTTACTCATTTCCAAAATATCAAAACAAGCATGAGTTACATTACAACGGCCACCACCGCTTACTTTTACTTTGGATAAAAGTTTACCCGATTTTTCCAACACAATAACTTTTAGTTGCGGATTCATTCTTGCCGCATTGATAGCGCAGAAGAAACCGGCAGCACCTCCGCCAATAACAACTAATTTTTTATACGACATGTAATAAAAACAAACCCCTCAGGCGAGGTGTTGAAGTATTTGATTTGTAAACAAATTAGAATTTGCTTTTTCAGCCATTTCAATAGTACTGTAATTGGATAATATATCCGCTTTCCCTTTTCTCACACACACATCATGCTCAAAATGGACTGATGGTTTGCCATCTTTTGTTCTGACTGTCCAGCCATCTTGTTCCGTAAACACATCTCTTTTACCCAAATTAATCATTGGTTCTATCGCTAATACCAATCCTTCTTTCAGCTTAGGACCACTACCTCTTTTACCATAATTAGGAACCTGCGGATCTTCATGCAAACTTCTGCCTAAACCATGACCAACCAATTCCCTTACCACACCGTAGCCATGCTTTCTTTCATTATGCTCTTGTATAGCAAACGCAATATCACCGATTCTGTTTCCAACAACCGCTTTTTCAATTCCTTTATATAGTGACTCTTTTGTTACTTTAATTAACTTCATAGTTTCTTCTCCCGGGTCACCGATAGCAAATGTGTAAGCATGGTCACCATGCCAACCATTCAGTATAACACCAATATCAACAGAAATTATATCCCCTTCTTTCAGTTCATTATTTCCCGGAAAACCGTGAACTACCACATCATTTACAGAAATACAAGAATTGAAAGGATACCCCTTGTAATTTAAGAATGAGGGAATAGCATAATGATCTTTAATAAACCCGCCAATAATTTTATCAATAGAAAGAGTTGTAATTCCCGGCTTCAGCATTTGAGCAATTTCAGTTAGTGTCTTGCTAACAAGCAGAGCACTTTGTCGCATCATTTCCACCTGGTCATGTGTCTTATAAAGCATCATAGATTACAAATATCTTTAAAAAAAAGCAAAAACCCGTCTCGCCTGAGGCGAGACGGGTCTGTTGTATAATAAACTATTCGTTACATCTGAACTGCTGACTGTGTTTGTCTTCCCTGTATCCGGCCACTCTTCATCAAACCATCATACTGGCGCATCAGCAACTGTGTTTCTATCTGTTGCAACGTATCCAATATAACACCCACCATAATCAAAAGTGAAGTTCCACCGAAGAAGGTAGAGAATTGCTGTGTTACTCCAAAACGTTGAGCAATACCGGGCAGAATACCTACAAAAGCAAGTAAAATGGCACCTGGTAAAGTAATTCTATCCATGATCTGGCCAATATAATCAGCCGTAGGCTGACCAGGTTTTACACCCGGAATAAACCCATTATTCTGTTTCAGGTTATCTGCTATTTGCTTTGGATTGAAAATTAAAGCTGTGTAGAGAAATGTAAATCCAATCACCACCACGGAATAAATAATCATATACCAGATATTGCTATGATCGGTCAATGCTTTGAGCAAGCCGCCTTTACCTGTTGTATTGAAGTTTGCAAAAATGGTTGGTATGAATATAATTGCTTGTGCAAAGATGATTGGCATCACACCTGCAC
>JAJAZO010000413.1 GCA_026785745.1 Chitinophagaceae bacterium
GGTCACTATTATGTTGACCAAACTGACGGGCAATTAAAAAAATCACAGAATGCATACGAACGTCCTCAACCACATGCCTGTTTTATTCTGAGTGTGAATGATGACCTGGTGAATGAAGGCGGCATTATGGACCTCTGGGTTCGGGAAGCAAGGATTTTTAAATATGGTTCCGGTGTAGGTACCAACTACTCCAACCTTCGTGGTGCCGGTGAAAAATTAAGTGGTGGTGGTACATCATCCGGCTTAATGAGCTTCCTGAAAATTGGTGACAGAGCTGCTGGTGCTATTAAAAGCGGTGGCACTACCCGCCGTGCTGCTAAAATGGTCTGCCTGGATTTAGACCATCCTGAAATTATAGACTTCATCAACTGGAAAGTAGAAGAAGAAAAGAAAGTGGGTGCATTGATTGCTGCCGGTTATCCTTCCGGTTATGAAGATGAAGCATACAGAACAGTAAGCGGACAAAATTCCAATAACTCTATTCGTATCCCTAATTCATTCTTTAAAGTGCTGGAAGAAGATGGCGATTGGGAACTGAAAGGAAGAATGGACGGAAGGGTAATGAAGAAAATACCAGCAAGAGAATTGTGGAACCAGATTTCTTATGCCGCATGGCGTTGTGCAGACCCCGGAACACAGTACAACACTACTATCAACGAATGGCATACTTGTCCGGAAGGTGGTGAGATAAGAGCATCTAACCCTTGCTCTGAGTATATGTTCCTTGATAATACAGCTTGCAACCTTGCATCAGCCAACCTGATGAAATTCTTTGATACATCAACCAACCAGTTTGACGTTGCAGGATATCAATACAATTGCCGTTTGTGGACAGTTGTATTAGAAATATCTGTATTGATGGTGCAGTTCCCTTCAAAAGAAGTGGCACAACTGAGCTATGAGTACAGAACTCTCGGATTAGGTTATGCTAATCTTGGTACCATGTTAATGGTTAGTGGTATTCCTTATGATAGTGAAGAAGCTAGAGGTATTGCCGGTGCTATCACAGCCATCATGACGGGAATTTCTTATAAAACATCAGCGGAGATGGCAAAAGCTCTGGGTACATTTCCAAGATTTGAAGAAAACAAAGCCCACATGATGAGGGTAATGCGTAACCATCGCCTTGCTGCTTATGATGCTGATGAGTTTGAAACACTGAGTCTTAAACCAATGGGTATAAAAGCACAGCATTGCCCTGATTATTTATTGAAAGCTGCCTGCAAAGCATGGGATGATGCGGTGGAAATGGGAGAGAAGTATGGTTACAGAAATGCACAGGCTACCGTAATTGCCCCAACCGGAACAATCGGTTTGGTAATGGATTGCGATACAACAGGAGTAGAACCAGACTTTGCATTGGTGAAATTTAAAAAATTATCTGGTGGCGGTTATTTCAAAATCATCAATCAGTCTGTACCGGCTGCATTGAAAAATTTTGGTTATTCTGAAAAAGAATCAGAAGCGATTATTAAATATGCAACAGGTTCTGCATCATTTGCAGGGGCTCCTTTTATCAATCACCAGTCATTAAGTGAAAAAGGATTTATTGCTGATGAAATAAAACGCCTTGATGCGGCAGCACTTACTGCTTTTGAAGTTGGATTTGTATTTAATAAATATACACTGGGTGAAGAATGTCTGCAACGTCTTGGCTTCACACCCGAACAATATAACGATCTTGAATGGAGCCTGCTGGAAGCATTAGGCTACAGCGATGAGCAAATAGAAGCTGCTAACGATTATGTGTGCGGTACTATGATGCTGGAAGGAGCTCCCTTATTGAAAGATGAACATTTGCCCGTTTTTGACTGTGCCAACAGATGTGGAGTAAAAGGCCAACGGTATATCCATGCACACGGCCATATCCGCATGATGGGAGCTACGCAACCATTTATCAGTGGTGCTATCTCCAAAACCATCAACCTGCCCCATGAAGCTAAAGTGGAAGAAATTGCTGATTCGTATTTGCTGAGCTGGCAGTTAGGTTTGAAAGCAAATGCCCTGTACCGTGATGGTTCAAAATTATCGCAGCCGCTTAGTAATAAAAGCGATAAGAAGAAAAAAGAAACCATCTTTGCGGAAGAAGAGCTACAAGTAACCAGCAACCAGCAACCAGAATCCAACATTGTTGATTTAGGAAAATTGACCGTTGAAGAATTGCTGGAAGAAGTTCAGAAAAGGGTACAGGCTTCACCTGATACCAAGCTGAAGAGAAAACTGGCCAGCATTGTTGAACGCCGTGCCTTACCGGCCAAACGCCGTGGCTTTACACAAAAAGCAAAAATTAACGGACAGGCCATCTTCCTTCGTACCGGTGAATATGGTGACGGAACATTGGGAGAAATTTTCATTGACATGGCGAAGGAAGGAGCTACCATGCGCAGTATGATGAACTGTTTCGCCATTTCTATTTCCATCGGTATGCAATATGGTGTGCCGTTAGAAGAATTTGTTGACAAATTTGCTTTCACCAGGTTTGAACCATCCGGGTTTGTTGAACATCCGAATATTAAATCAACCACTTCTATTGTAGATTTAATATTCCGGATACTGGGTTATGAATACCTGGGTCGTACTGATTTAGTTCATGTTTTGGATAAGCCGGAAGTGATGAACACCGGTGCTGATGAGTGGGATGAAGTGCCATCTAATCCTTTGGAATATGTTAAAGAACAGGAATTATCAAGTGTAAGAGTTACACCTTCATCAGGTACTATTGCACCACAGCCTGCAACCCTTAGACCAGCTCAGAGCCAGCGGACAGTAAAAATGGAAAGCGGCATAGATGCCATGAATGCTGCTGCTAAAAGTATGCAGAGTGATGCACCGGCCTGTAACGTTTGCGGCCATATTATGATGCGCAGCGGCACTTGCTATAAATGTTTGAATTGTGGCAATCAGGGTGGTTGCAGTTAAGCTTGCCCGCCATAGCCTTGGCGGCGGCGGGCCTCACCGTCCCTCTTTTTAAAAGGAGGAACAAAAAAAGCAAAGGACGATCTGCCTTTGTTCCGATTCTTCGGGACTTGGCGGACAAGGAAAAACCAAAGAAGAATGTACCCATTAATTCTACATCCCGGCCATTGAGCCGGGATGTTTGTTTACCGTAAAGTAGTATTGACATAAAGTATCAGTTATTCTATCTTTAGATGGTAATGAAAAAGCCAGCTTATTTTACTCTTCCTTTTTTAATTGCTGTATTAATAACTGCGGCTTGCTCACCATCTGGTAATAGTAAACAATCAGGGAATAAGAAATTTTTTGTCCAGCCAGTGTATCTGACTATTAGCGGTATAGAAAGGGACACTTCTATCAAAAGAAAATTTCAAGAATCCTTTGTACAACATAAAATAAAATTGATAACTAAGGATGAAATGAAACTGCGACTTGAGGCTGAGGGAAAAAGAGTTGGCGAAAAAGTTTTTACAAAAGATGCAAAGCTGAATAGCGAAGAAGATATTAAAAGGGCAATAGGAAGAGAACATAGGTATGTTTCAAATTGGCTATCTGTGATATTGGAGTTGCATGAGAAGGACGACTCCTTAATGATATTTAAATCAACATGGGTCAATATGCCATGGCCACCTGATTTTAGCCGAATATATGTGGCAAAACGTAAAGAAATTAATCTTACCAATCTTTCTTATTCAATAATGGAAAATATTTATTCTATAGTTGACTCAATTCTTTATTCCAACGAACTTAAATGAATGCTGAAAATGAAAAAATTAATTATCCTTTGTGTTTTATTGTTTGCTGTTGCAATAATACATGCACAAAACACAGACTCTCTGAAATATAAATACACCAACCAAACCATCTATCGCTACGGCGGTTCTTTTATGAAAGGAACAGAGCGGCTTGTTTTTCCGGCTTTGCAGTCAGAATTCAGTATGTCAGAACTTGGACTGGCTTTTTATACGAAAGCTAAAAAA
>JAJAZO010000414.1 GCA_026785745.1 Chitinophagaceae bacterium
ATTGATATAAGCAGGTTTCAAAGCGGTAGCTATATAATAAAAATTACGGGGAACAATAAAGAGAATTTTGTTAAGCAATTCATCAAATAATTTTTAGTGTTGATTTTTTTATAAAGGGTAGAGCTGACTTTTAATTTTATCCCGCAAGATCAGTTATCTTTGCGCCTCTCATGAGTGTACAGGGTTTGTTGGAACAGTATCAAAACACACCCCGCCTTTTTCAATTGGCGGACAGGCTCTCATTTGCCCAGCCTCAAAAAATCTATCTTAAAAATTTGCAGGGAAGTTCATCGCAGTTTGTAGTGGCATCCGCTTTTCTGCATCCTTCCTGTTCGCAGCTAAATCATCTTATTGTTTTGAATGATGCGGAAGAAGCCGCCTATTTCCACAATACATTAGAGAACCTGACCGGGGCATTGGATATTTTTTATTTCCCCTCCTCCTTCAAAAACAGAAAGAATTACCAACTGCTGAATTCTTCTCATGTGATGCTTCGTACGGAAGCATTGACAAAGATTGCCGGAGGCGGGAATAAAAAAGTCATTGTTACATACCCGGAAGCATTATTTGAAAAGGTAGTATTACCAGCCACGTTGTCTTCCAATATCATTCACATCAAATCCGGCGACAGGCTTAATGTAGAAGACCTGTTACTGAAACTGGCCGATTATGGTTTCGACAGAACAGATTTTGTATATGAACCGGGGCAGTTTGCCATAAGAGGTGGTATCCTTGATATCTATTCTTTTGGTAATGAAAAACCTTACCGGATAGAGTTGTATGGAAACGATGTTGACTCTATCCGCATCGTTGATCCGGAAACACAATTGAGCGAAAGAAAACTGTTGCAGGTAAGTATCATTCCCAATGTGCATACACAATTTGAAAGTGAAGGACAGGTTTCTTTGTTTGATTTTTTACCAGAAAATACGGTGGTATGGATACAGGATTATGAACTGTGTAAAGAACGGTTGACAGAAAGTGAAGAAGACTTACAGGCTTTTCTACGGTTTCAGCAAGAAGTGAAAGCATCTTTTTTGGCGAATACTACCCATGCAGGAAAATTAGCAGCCAAACGTAAGGAACAGGAAGACCTCGACGATAAATTAATCAAGAATGATGTTGGAGCTGATGATTTTATTAGTTCAGATAACTTAAAAAGTGAGCTAACAAAAAAACACCTCGTAGAATTTGGATATCAATCTTACCTGGCTGATTTCGAGATTGAGTTTAAAACAAAAGAGCAACCGGCTTTCAACCGACAGTTTGATTTGCTGATAAGAGACTTGAAAAGCTGGGAAGCAAAAAAGTTTGAGCTGTATATTTTTGCAGATAACCCGAAGCAGTTGGAACGGCTGCAAAGTATTTTTGATGATTTAAAAGCTGAAATTGTATTTAACCCTATTTCAACTTCCATTCATGAAGGATTTATTGATGAAGACCAGAAAATTGTTTGTTACACAGACCACCAGGTTTTTCAGCGGTATCATAAGTATAAAGTAAAGCAGGCGTATAATAAGAATAAGGCAATAACACTCAGAACTCTCCGTGAATTACAACCCGGCGACTTCGTTACCCATATTGATCATGGCGTTGGTATTTTCAGCGGCCTGCAAAAAATAGAAGCAAACGGAAGAGTACAGGAAGCGGTGCGGTTGATTTATAAAGACACCGATATTTTATACGTCAACATCAACAGTTTGCATAAAATTGCCAAGTACACTGGTAAGGATGGTAGTGTACCGAAAGTAAATAAACTCGGCAGCGATGTTTGGAATAAATTAAAAGAGAAAACAAAAACGAAGGTCAAGGAAATTGCTTTTGACCTGATTAAACTTTATGCCAAACGAAAAGCACAACAGGGCTTCCGGCATACACCGGATAATTATATGCAGACCGAGTTGGAAGCCTCCTTTATTTATGAGGATACTCCTGACCAGAGCAAAGCAACAGCAGATGTAAAAAAAGATATGGAATCAGCTTCGCCGATGGATAGGTTGGTCTGCGGTGATGTGGGCTTTGGCAAAACAGAAGTGGCAATAAGAGCAGCCTTCAAAACCTGCCTGGATGGAAAGCAGGCTGCCATATTGGTTCCTACTACCATTCTTGCTTTTCAGCATTATCAAACTTTTAAAGAAAGGTTGAAAGACTTTCCCGTTACTGTTGATTATATCAATCGGTTTAAATCTGCCAAAGAGAAAAAAGAAACAATGCTAAAGGTAGAAGAAGGGAAAGTTGATATCATTATCGGTACACATGGTTTGCTGGGCAAAGACGTAAAGTTTAAAGACCTTGGCTTGCTGGTAGTGGATGAGGAACAAAAATTTGGAGTGGCGCATAAAGAAAAAATCAAAACCCTCCGGACGGCTATTGATTGTTTAACGTTGACAGCAACACCAATTCCAAGAACTTTGCAATTCTCGTTGATGGGAGCAAGGGATTTAAGCATTATGAATACACCGCCACCGAACAGACAACCGATTCAGACAGAGGTACTGGTGTACAACGAAGATTTTATCCGGGAAGCCATTTATTTTGAAACAGAAAGAGGCGGACAGGTTTTCTTCATTTACAATCGTATTGCTGGGTTGGCAGAAATGGCAGCAATCATACAAGCATTGTGTCCTGATTTAAGTATTGGCTTTGCCCACGGACAAATGGAAGGCCATGAACTGGAAGAACGAATCTTAGATTTTATTGACAGGAGATATGATGTGCTGATCTGTACCAACATTGTAGAAAGTGGTGTTGATATTCCGAACGTAAATACTATTATCGTTAACAATGCACACCAGTTTGGGTTGAGTGATTTGCACCAGTTAAGAGGAAGGGTAGGAAGAAGTAATAAAAAGGCATTCTGTTATTTGTTGGCTCCACCGATGAGTACATTGCCGAATGATTCAAAGAAAAGATTACAAACACTCGAACAACACAGCGAACTCGGCAGCGGTTTTCAAATAGCCATGCGGGATTTGGATATAAGAGGTGCCGGTAATTTATTAGGCGGTGAGCAAAGTGGTTTTATGGCAGACATTGGTTTTGAAACCTATCAGAAAATTCTGGATGAAGCCATCCGTGAATTAAAACGAACGGAGTTTAAAGAATTATTCAAAGATGAAATTGCAAAGCAGGATGATTTTGTAGCTGATTGTACTATTGATACTGATTTGGAAATTCTGATGCCAGATGATTATGTAGAGAGTATTGGCGAGAGATTGTCATTATATCAACGGTTGGATAATTGTGAAACAGAAGAAGAATTGGAAGCGATGAAAAAGGAAATGGAAGACCGTTTCGGAGCTTTGCCACAACCAGTAAAAGATTTGTTTATCACCGTCCGTTGCCGGAAACTGGCTGTTGATTTAGGATTTGAGAAAATGAGTTTGAAGGACAATACACTCCGTTGCTTCTTCATCAACCGGCCCGACTCACCTTATTTTGAATCGGCTACTTTCCAAAAGATAATCCAGTTTTTACAAACAGGAACCAACAAAGCCAAACTAAAACAGACCGGTAAATTATTTATGCTGATTGGCGACAATATGAAAAGTATGCAGGAGATGCATCGCTTTTTACAAGCAATGCATTTGTATTGTTTTTCTAAACAGGCTGTCGCTGTGTAGGGGATTACCCCTAGCCGCCGCAAATCCTTCACCATATTGGCTTTTCTCAGGTATTTGTATTATTTTTAAGACTCTTAATATTCACTATGAAACCCAATCCAATTCCCCTGATAACCATTTGCCTGCTTGTAGGTTTTTCCTCACTTGCCCAAGATGGCAACCGGTATAACCTGTTACTCAAAACCGGCACAATTATTCCCGAAAAAAATATTACTGCGGAAAAGCTGAACCAGTTCAATCGTAATGCAACAAGAACTGGTGAAAAGACGTTTGCTATCATAC
>JAJAZO010000415.1 GCA_026785745.1 Chitinophagaceae bacterium
ACACGGTATTGAACGTTGCGTTTCCTAAAACGGAGAAATCAGAAATGCTACTCTTTAGCCTGCATATGCAGGGCATCTGTGTATCTGGTGGCAGTGCCTGTAGCAGCGGTGCCGATGTGGGCAGCCATGTAATAAGAGCTATCAGTAATAATCCCAATTTGGTGCCTGTACGTTTTTCTTTCAGTAAGCATAATACAACCGAAGAAGTGGATACAGTTATTGCCAAGCTCAAAGAACTTATTTAATCTGTTGGCGGAGTTATTTTCACAAATTGCAATAGCCTGGTAGAGCAAGGAGCTCGGCCAATACTTTAACAACGGATTTCAATCCGTTGACGATAGAACTTATGTAAGCAGAGAGCCGTAGGCTCGGTTTATATTTGAGTTGTGCTTTGTTATATTGACCGAGCCTGCGGCTCTTATTTTTATTAAACTGGGTCTGTTTGTTTATTAATTAAAACTCCCAACGGGTTATTTAACCTTTAACATTTTTGCAAAAAAATAAATTTGTTCAATTACGAAATTTTCGTAGATTTACGAAAATTTCGTAGCAATGGAAAAATTAACCCACGTTGAAGAAGAAGCCATGCAGGCCGTATGGCGTACCGGAGAAGGCAATGTAAAAGCCTTTATGGAACATCTTGATGAAGCCATTCCTTATACCACTGTCGCCTCCACTATTAAAAATTTAGAGAAGAAAGGATATATCAGCAGCCGCCTGTTTGGCAATGCTTATTTATATAATCCAGCTGTAAGCGAGGATGAATACAAGAAAAAATTTATGAACGGGGTAGTGAAAGAGTACTTTGATAACTCTTACAAGGAGCTGGTCAATTTTTTTGTGGAACAGAAAAAACTTTCTACTAAAGAACTGAAAGAAATTATTACGATTATCGAAAAAGGGAATAGTTAATCATTACAACTTACTTGTATGCCTTTTCTTTTTATTTATATATTGAAACTATCTGTCAGCCTGGCGGTGGTATTCCTGTTTTATCATTTTGTGCTCCGCAAACTGACATTTTATAACTGGAACCGCTGGTACCTGCTCGGTTATACGTTGATTTCATTTGTAATTCCGTTTATTAATATTACCCCTGCATTGCATAAAAACGAATTGACCGAAATCACTTTGGTGCAATGGGTGCCACTGCTGTATAAATCCGGAGATACGTCACTTACAAGCTGGAATATTTTATCCCTGCTTATTATTACCGGAATGCTGGTGCTGCTGATACGGCTGATAGTACAATTCATTTCCTTCCGGGGCATGAAGAAGAAGGCAACATTTATTTCTGAAGAAGGAATACGTCTTTACCAGGTAGATGAATCAATTATCCCTTTTTCATTTGGTAATGCGGTATTTATTAACCGGCATCTGCATACAGCAGTAGAGTTGGAAGAAATCATCCGCCATGAATTTGTGCATGTAAAACAGCGGCATAGCATGGATGTTATCGCAGGTGAAATTCTCTGCCTGCTCAACTGGTATAATCCTTTTGCCTGGTTGCTCCAAAAATCAATCCGGCAAAACCTGGAGTTTATTGCGGATAACAAAGTGATTGAAAACGGCTTCAACAAAAAACAATATCAATACCTGTTGCTGAAAGTAATCGGCAACAATCAATTCAGTATAGCTTCTAAGTTTAATTTTTCCTCATTAAAAAAACGAATAGCCATGATGAACAAAAACAAATCAGCAAAACTGCACCTGCTCAGGTTCCTGTTCCTGTTGCCGGTGCTGGCCTTTATCCTTGTTTCTTTTAGAAATGAAATCGGGGATACCTTAACAGGAAAACAAAAAGAGTTGCAAGTGGCACCTGTTATTAATGTTACAGATACCATTCCCGATGTAACCGAAAAGAACAGTAAAGGTTACGTCATCAATGTAAAAGATAAAAAAGGGGAATGCCTGCTGGTGATTAAAGACAAGACTGGGAAAGAAGTAAAAAGAATGTTGCTCACAGAATGGAACGAAAACCCTGAAAAATATGAGGCTCTTTATGGTGAAATACCACCACCGCCACCGCCGGCTCCACCAAAAGCACCAGTATCACCTACAGAAGCTATTGCACCTGTTGCACCAGTAGCTCCCATAGCACCAATATCAGCCACTGCACCTGTGCCTCCGGCACCACCGACACCACCAATCAAAAACGAGCAGTTGAATTCGGTGGTTGTTGAATTGAAAAAGAATGAACAAACTATTGATGCTTCTATAGATGGTCCTGGTAAGCCTGGAAATGTTTTTATTACTGGAAATGTTTTGATTAAGAGTACGATTGAAAAAAAGGGTAGCACTGATAATCCATTGTTTGTAGTAGATGGGGTTGTGGAAAGCCCTGGAGTGTTAAATACTTTAGATCCCCAATCTATCCAATCAATTAATGTTCTTAAAGGACAGTCAGCAACTGCACTTTATAGTGAAAAGGGAAAAAATGGTGTAATAATTATTACAACTAAGAAGGCAGCAAATGTGAAGACCAAAGCTGCTCAAATATTATAATAGATATTTTTTGCTACCTCATCCTGCGGGTTCAATAAATGGGGCAATAACAAATAAGTTTTAACTCTCCGGAAGTTTCAATACATAGAACTTTTGGAGAGTTTTTTTTACCGAAGCACTACAAATAATACCAGGGATTTCGCTTCGCCGCCCAAATATACCTCCGCATATTTCTCCAGAAGGCAAGTACCATGTAAATAATAATAGGAGAGCCCATCGTAAGTAGGGAAGTGTACATAAAGTATTGACGGATTTTGCTGGTGGCAATACCCATCCGGTTTCCGATGGCTGAACAAACGCCAAAGGCGTTCCATTCCACAAAGCTCTTGAATTTGTTCATAATGCTAATTTAGGGGATTGTCATAAAAGAAGCAAGAAGGCTTTATTCACACCCTGTTTTTTCTTAATTTCGCCCCATCTTTTACTCACTTCTAAAGACTCTCCACATGGTATTCGATTTAGATTTAATCAAGAAAGTTTATGCTGAATTGCCCGGTTTAGTAGCTGCCTCCAGGAAATTGATTGGCAAGCCTTTAACCCTGACAGAGAAAATTTTGTATGCCCATTTATATGGGGCATTGCCTGCTGCAGCCTATAGCCGTGGAAAGGATTATGTGGATTTTGCCCCTGATCGTGTAGCCATGCAGGATGCAACAGC
>JAJAZO010000416.1 GCA_026785745.1 Chitinophagaceae bacterium
CCGGCGAACAGTTGTTTCCAAAAATTCTTTTCCAAGGGAGCTCATAATTATTTACTATTAATTTTTAATTTTTCATTATTACCATCCTTCCGCAGCATCATCACCCCGGTTATCTGCCACCGCTTCAAATTTTCCATTCGGTAATATTTTTATTACTTCTGTCCGGCCAAAAGCAACCCGTTCTTTTAGAATGTATCCCATTTTTTGCAACGCATCCCGTACAGGCTGAGGAAAATTTTTCTCAATCATTATTTCATCCGGCAACCATTGATGATGAAACCTGGGTTTGTACACGGCATCTTCAGTACTCATATTAAACTCAAGCATATTCACCAGTGTTTGAAAAATCTGAGTTGGTATAGTAGTGCCACCGGGTGTGCCAATAACGATATACGGTTTATTGTTTTTTAATACAATCGTCGGTGTCATCGAACTCAGCATTCGTTTGCCGGCTGCAATGGCATTTGCTTCGCCACCAATAGCACCGTACATATTGGGCACACCAGGTTTTATACTAAAGTCATCCATTTCATCATTCAGAAAAAAACCGGCACCGCCTACTACAGTCCGGCTGCCATAAGAATTATTAAGTGTGGTAGTAATTGAAACGGCATTACCTTCTTTATCTATTACACTAAAATGGGTTGTTTCTTCACTTTCTTTTCCTGTTACTACTCCCGGTTTTATATCGGTGCTGGGTGTTGCTTTTTCCGGATTATACGTTTGCATACGTTCTTTTAAATACGCATCACTGCCAAGCCTTGCCACCGGCACCTTGTAAAAATCAGCATCGCCCATGTATTCTGCACGGTCAGCATAAGCTCTTCGTTCTACCTCTGTCATTAGCTGCACAGCCTGCACCGAATGAAAACCCATAGCACCAATATTCCGGTTCTCAATCATCTTCATCATCTGGTGTAGTAATAGCCCACCGCTGCTTGGCATAGCCATTCCAACTATTTTGTATCCTTTATAATTAAACTGATGCGGTGTTCTTGGTTGTGCTTTATAATTTTTTAAATCTTCATAAGTAATAATGCCACCACCTCTTTTCATTTCTTCTACGATAAGTTTTGCTGTTTCGCCTTCATAAAAACCGGCTGCACCATTGTCCCGGATTCTTTTTAATGTGTTGGCCAAATCGGTTTGTATCAGAGTATCACCTGCTTTCCAGCCTTCATTCTTTACAAACACCGGTATTACAGAATTAAACTTCTTTAAGTCATCCTGCAAACCATTTAATGATTTGGCTTCCCGCTCACTAATAGTAAACCCTTTGGCCGCCAAATCAATTGCAGGCTGAATTAATCTTGCAAAAGGAAGCTTTGCATATTTATGTGAAGCAAATAAACCGGCAACAGCCCCCGGTACTCCACTGGCCAGGTGACCATCCTGGCTTTTATCTGTTCTGGCTTTGCCATCCGGGTCTATATAAATATCACGATGCGCATTGCCCGGAGCTTTTTCCCGGTAATCAATGGAAACAAGTTCGCCGTTGCCCAATCTTGCTACAAAAAAACCACCACCACCAAGGTTGCCGGCATTGGGATAAACTACTGCCAGTGCTAATTGTGTAGCGATTGCGGCATCAATAGCATTGCCCCCCATCTTCAAAATTTCAATACCAACTTTGCTGGCTAACGGATGCGCAGAGACAACAGCCCCGTTTTCAGCAATTATTTTTTTCTGAATGTTGTAGTTATACGGATTAATAGCAATCCCTGAGGCACTATTTTTTAAAGCAGGATTACATGAAAATATGATGACGGATACGAGTGATAGTCTAATTAATCTTTTCATCAGATAGTATTTATATCAGGCAGTAAGGTAAGTAAATTGTTAAAATCATTTGCAGGGAACCCCCAAAAAAGCTATATTTAAAGTCCTGCTAACCTTTTCCTACCCTTACTATTACATTTAATTATATCAACCAAAACAAAAAATTATGCTTATCAAACATTTTTCTCCTCCCCGGTATCTATTTCTTTTTGTGTTATTTCTTTTTTCCTCTCTTTTTGCATCGGCGCAAACAGCCACACTGAAAGGAACTGTAAAGGATGCTAATGGACAACCCGTAGCCGGCGCATCTGTTTTACTGGAAGGCACAAAAAAAGGAATCATTACCGATGCCGCAGGCAATTACACACTTCAGGTTGCGCCGGGAAAACATACATTGATTATAAGTTATGTTGGCACAGAAAGCCAGCGAAAAGAAATTACGGTTTCATCCGATGATGGGACGACCTATGATTTTCAATTGGAGACTACCGGTGATTTGGCTATGGTGACGGTGGGTTCCCGTTCCGCCACTGTAAGAACGAGAACACAAACACCGGTGCCGGTGGATGTAATTCAAATAGCACAAGTAGTGAATGATATTGGCCAGGTGGAGTTAAGCCAGATTTTGAATTTCATTGCTCCTTCATTTCAATCTGCCCGTCAAACTATTTCTGATGGTACAGACCATGTGGATCCTGCCCAGTTACGGGGATTAGGAACTGACCAGGTGCTGGTGCTGGTAAATGGCAAACGCCGTCATCAATCAGCATTAGTAAATGTAAATGGTACGGTAAACCGTGGTTCTGTGGGAACAGATTTGAGTGCTATTC
>JAJAZO010000417.1 GCA_026785745.1 Chitinophagaceae bacterium
ATACAACTATATTTTTTCTTTTCATGTGTTACTGAAATGTTTTGCCCACTGAATTATTATGTAAAAATAGAGAAACTAAAGAAACAGCATTGCGAAGAAATACTTACTGTATAATTGGTTTTATTAAACAGTTTATGAAAGGACTGCATCTACTGTTATTAATTTATTTAAACATCCTTCATCTCCCCGTTTATATTTTTTTGATTACTTCCACAATGCTGTTAAATTTTTCACAGTAAACTCATTGAGTATAAGCAATATAAAGTATAAGTATCTTTTCTTAGTAAATTTTCTATTGTATTATTCCAAAATTTCTGTTCTTTTTACATAGAAACACTCCTAATCTTGATGAAATTCTAAAAATCTATGCGATGAAAACCAATTCCTATGCACGGCTGTTATGCCTGGCAATTGCAATAATTTCTTTCAGTAACCCTTCCAGGGCTGGCGTTGAGCCAATTCCTACAGGATCTTTTATCGTTAACATGGGTGTTATTCCGCAAACCTATGGTAATGGAATTAAGCCCTGGGGAATGATTCATGATTTAATTAAAAATTATCGGGTCCAGATTAAATGGGTAATTAATCCTGCTAAAGCAAAGGATGGCATTGACTTTACTTATAATGCTATCGATTTCAAAGGAGGTACGTTTATTATCCCGGCTAAATACAGGACTGCTACCATAAACGCAAGAATTTCTTACTGGCAGACACAGGGAGTAGTAGGTGTTACTACAACCACTAATTTCAGTGTTGATGTAACCTATAGTATAAAATACTCTCCCCGCTGGACATTCGACTTTCAAAACGGGAGTATTGCACTTGGTTTTCTGGATGCAGCGGGAATACCCACTGCCAGTTATCCTAAAAAACTTCCAAGTGCGTTAGAAATCTGCGATGATTTGTTTGTGATGCCCCATGCAGACCCAACCTGGGCCACTCATAATGTCTTGTTGTCCTGGAACCAAAGCAATAACGGATGGATATGGGCAGGATGCCATGCAGTAAGTGTGTTGGAAAATCTTTTTAATCCTGGTAACCCTGCGCAAAAAATGAATTTTCTTTCTCAGGGTGGGTTAGTTCCATTTGGTTCACATAGCGATGGATCTCCACCATACTCTTATCGTTTTCCAACAGATGCAGAAATGCAATTTATGGGAGTTGCAGATGGTGCAATGCAAAACGGTTCAGAACAAGTCTTTTTGCCACAAGTAACAACCTGGAGACCTTCTACAAAAGTTGCTGTATATGATCCAACACAAGCCAATGTGCCGGGAGCATCTCCGGGCGAAGCAGGAGCTATAGTTTATGGCCGTGCCTTTGGAGATAATACCCGTGGAAAGATAATGTACACCGGTGGCCATGATATTGAAAAAGGAACAGCAGATGCCGTTTCAGCAATGAGGGCATTTTACAATTTCTCTTTTTTATCGGTTTATGATAAGGTAGTTAATCTCATCATGACCGGCCCGATTAATGTCATATCACTCAACAATTATACCTACCGGGCATCATTACCCGTGGGAGCCAACGGTGCCAATTATGCTTTCCAGTGGGAATCTACTTGTGGTGGCATTTTTAGCAACCCCAATGACTCCGTCACAATTTTTACCGCCCCGGCAACTGGTTCCATAACCAGTTGTACGCTTACCTGTACCATTACAGACTTATGCGGAAGACAATATTATGAGGAGTACGAAATTTTCGTTTATCCGGGCAGTACGCTACCTGTTAACCTGACAAGCTTTAGCGGTACAAAATCTGCTATTAATAATCTTATACAATGGAAAACATCCGGCGAAAGCAACAGCAAGAATTTTGATTTGGAATATAGTCTGACTGGAAACATTTTTGACAAAATCGCAACGTTGACTGCTCAAGGTACTACTTCTGCTACCAACGAGTATAGCTATTTACACAAGGAGGTAATGGGCAAAACAGCATATTACAGGCTCAAAATGTATGACCGTGACCTGAATTTCAAATATTCCGATATTGTTGTAATTAAAAGGGATGGTATAAGGACAATTAACTACTCCGTATACCCGAACCCATTTGTTGACAGGGTGATGGTATGTATTGTATCGGAGACAGTTACCCGGGTTAATATTTATCTCACGGATATGAACGGAAAAATTTTATCAAACGAATCTGTTAACCTGCAGATAGGAAATAATACAATCAACCTCGAACAATACAATATGCTGGTATCTGGTTATTATGTACTCAAAATTAAGAACGACGAAATTAATTGCAGTATAAAACTTTTAAAATCAGGATACTAAGTTATTAACCTTGGGGAGTATTTCAGTTTCAATTTTTTTGAAACACAACTTGCCCCGATTATTTCGGTAGAGGCACCAGGCACACAAAGTAACACGGAGAAACTCCGTGAATCACAGTTTCCTCAGTGTCTCTGTGATTTAGTCTTATCCCTTACAACAATTCAAACTGAGACATTACCTAACTTAAAGCGATAAATATAAATTGGGCCCAAATCCTGAT
>JAJAZO010000418.1 GCA_026785745.1 Chitinophagaceae bacterium
ATTGTTCAGCAAAAAAGAAAAGCCGGTTCCTGTTACGGATCTTATTTGGATAAATGATGTAGCAAAAAAAGCCGGACTTGTGCAGTTGCTAAAGAAAAAACCCGGAGCAGTGCTTTGTGCCTGGTTTGATGATACCGCCACTGAAAATGAAACATATTTACAAAGTAAGGGGCTTGAGCATACAATACACTTATACCGGCAGTTGCATAGCAGAAATACCAATGGTAAAGAAGTGATCTTTCTGGAACATTATCCTCTTTACAAAAAGGAACAGGAATTATTCCTTTCGCTTCAAGCAACTTCGATTACCATACTCAGTTCATTGGAAGATCCGCTATTAAAACAATTTGGTGGTGACCGGATTTCGAACCTGATGAAAGCATTGGGCGTAGATGAGGAAGAACCAGTTTCTCATAAATTGATAACATCCTCTTTATTAAAGGCACAACAAAAACTCGATAAGGAAATAACTACCGAACTTCTCGCATCATCAGCAGATGAATGGTTTAAAAAAAACAGACCCCTAAACTAATTTCGCCTGTGCAATTGTTCGCCCAAAAAGCATCACGCCGTTGTGTCTTGTGCGCAGGTAACGGGTAGAGCAAGAGATCAACAGCACAACGGTAAAAATTATAATGCACACTATAAAAAAAAGAAAGAAGCCATCCTTTCGGGACGGCCTCTTTTTAAAGAATCCGGAAAGGCTCGGCTTAATTCAATACCAGTTTATGTGTTAATTGTTTTTGGAATTTATCTGTTATCCGAAGCATATAAATGCCCTTGGGCATGTTTTGGATTTCTATCTGAAATACAGCTTTATTACTCAACATTTGCTTTTTTACAATTGCGCCACTTAAATTAAGTACTTCATAGTATAACGGCTCTATGATTCTGGGAAGTGTAACATTAAAAATCCCATTGGATGGATTTGGGCTGACAGTAATTTTATCAACCTTACTATTTTCTACAGTTACTACTTCATATCCGCTACCAGTACCCCGTAAAGATGAGGTTACAAGATTAACCAGATAGTCTTCTGTTTCACCATTAAAAACAGTCATACAAGGTGAACTAACGCCACTGGTTCGGCGCATCATTACTCTCATCATAGTTGACCCAGCAACAGCCGTTCCGGGAATATTGATTGAAAAATTAATTGTACCTGCAGAATTAATGGAACCACCATTGATTATCAATTCACCTGGGTCACTATAACTGCCATTTCCGTTCAGGTCTATATAAATGTTGAATTTTTGGTTTCTGACATTTCCGGAAAATCCCGCACTGATCTGTCCGCTATTCGCAGCAGAACCAATAACCAGGTTGGTTGATAATCCTGTATTTACATATCCTCCGGATTCTGCACCTGAAGAACGATTAATAGAACCCAATTTGAAAAAATCAATCCATTCTGAATTGTTGTTTCCATAAGAAGGACAAGCCGCAGTGGTGAATTGTGAGATAGAATATCCACTTGTGCTGCCATTACAGTTTGCCATCACTTTCCAGTTATATTGTGTGGATGCAGTTAACCCGGTTAACAGTAAACTGGTGGCACTGGTATTAACAGTAGTCCATGAATTTGAAGTCGCTTTTTTGTATTGCACTGTATAGGTAGAAGTAAGTGATACACCCGACCAACTTACAGTTGCATTCGTTGCGGTTATATTTAAAACATTCAGTCCTGCTGGTACACCGCAACCTGTTGATGTTGTTGTAAATTGTCCAATTACCGGGTTACTGTTAAAATAAGTGCAGGTTTGATTTACACAATATTCATAAGAAGTGCCGGGAGTAAGCCCTGTAATAGTTTTAGAACTGCCAAAAGTACGGCCTGCTGAAATCCATGCGCCGTTGGAATTGGCAATGCGATATGCAATTGCAAAATCAGAAATATTAGTGTTCAAACCAGGTGCCGGTGTCCAGTTTACTATTACACTTGTATTGGTAATATTGGTAACAGTTAATGCGGAAGGTGAAGGGCATGGCAAAGTAAACTGGGATTCTGTATAAGAACTGTATCCCGATCCGCAATTGGCCCTTACCCTCCAGTCAAATGTGGAACTTTGTATTATATCGGTAAGGGTTAAGGAATTGGTTGAAGTGACAGTTTCATATTCGTTATTTAACCAGGAATAGACCGGATATTTGAATTGAATTTCATACTCTATCGCACCCGGTACAGCATCCCATGTAAAAGTTGACACATTGTTGTTATAAACTGCAGATAAACCTGTGGGTGGATCACATTGTCCAAAACTAGTCATTGATAATGATAAAAATCCTGACATCAGCAATAAGGTAAATAGCTTTTTCATTTTTATACTTTTTAGGGTGACGGTAAGCTTTTTAGTTTAAGGGTAAATTGATCAAACCTGCTTACCGGAAATTGAGGATTAATCAGAAGTCAAATCTAATAAGCTAATCTGTGCGAAATCAGCTGAACTTACAACCGTGTACTCCGGCCTGTCAAGTGTAGGTGATTTTTATACAAATGATTTTTCAGCCCTTGCAAGGATAAAAAAATACTTATGAATTAATAAATAAACTAAAAAAAGCAAAAAAAAATCTAATCATTCTTTCCCTAAGTTTGTAAAAAGTAATCAGTAATGAAAAGCCTTTTTGATTTAATAAATGAACTAGACAATAAGACACCATTTATAACCCAAAAGAATACAGCCGTGTCGCAAGTATCTATTGGCTGGCACCTGGAGCATGCCTTGTTAGCTTTAGTAAAAATGATAAGTGCTGTAGAAAATTCAAACCCGGAAGATTATAAAAAGGAATTCAATCAGAAACGTTCCATTGTTTTATTGTTGGGAAAAATTCCAAGAGGTAAAGCCAAAGTACCCGATTCTGTAAAACCCGGTGAAGAATTAAGTATGGCTAATATCAAGGGCTTGATAGAAAAGGCAAAACAAAAAGTTGACAGCTTTGAAAAATTAAGCAGCGATAAGTTTTTTAAACACCCTGTTTTTGGCGATTTACAGATAAAGCAGGCCCGCAAAATAATTGCTATTCATACGAACCATCATCTTCAAATAATCAACGATATTATTAGTAAGTAGGAGTGAGAAGCTCTCATCAATTCAGGCTCTGGTAAATTTACTTTTACTGCACCTATGGCAGTTTTTTTATGCTTCAATGACAGGTGAGTGGCTTTGAAAATCATAAATTGACATTCAAAAAGGAAATATTTCATAAGGAACGGTTCTTCTCTGCATTAACTACAAAACTAAATAAAAAATAGCAATGACTCAAATATTTAATAAACATAATCATGTAAATCGAAATTTTC
>JAJAZO010000419.1 GCA_026785745.1 Chitinophagaceae bacterium
AAATGATGTGGTAATAATGGAGCATCCGTTGCAACAACCACTATAATAGAGCCATCACCTTCCTGCCTGTAAGAAGGGGCTGCTTTGAGTTCATTGTTCAGTGTATCTATTAATTCTTTGCCAACTGGTACACCGGCAATAATGAGATTATTTTTTCTTCCAAAGTTTGATTGTACGAATACACCTACGGTATAATTGGAGTCTTTAATATTAATAACTCTTGAAGAGCTGCCTGACCCGCCTTTAAATCCTAAACACCGGCTGCCTGTACCGCCACCCACATTACCTTCTTTTAGTAAGCCAGACTTTGCACTGTCTAATGCTTCCCAGGCATTACTTTCTTTTACATGAAAACCATAAATATCATTTAAGAAACCATCATATGTTTCTGCCACCACCGGATAGGTGTACCAAAAATCTTCTTTATACCAGCCTGTTTTTACATACCATTTCAATACGGCATCCCGTACTACTCCCACACTGTTGGTATTGGTTATCATCACCGGGCCTTCTAAAAATCCTGATTCCGTTACCCAGGTAGTGCCCGTCATTTCGCCATTGCCATTTAATGTGTACCAATTGGCAAATACCGGATTATTATTTTTTCCCCTTGGAAAAATAGCGGTAACTCCTGTACGTATCGGGCCTTTGCCTCTTATGTTTTTTCCCTGACCGGAAATGATAGTACTGTAACCCACTTCCACGCCTTTCACATCTGTAATGGCATTGAATTTACCGGTAATGCCTTCAAAAGGAATTCCAATATCTCTTGCTCTTGGTTTTTGTGCAGAGATGGAATAATGAATGATAAGCAGGAAAAATAGTGAAGCAATAAATTTCATAACAGTTGGTTTATATTTAATGAGGATAAAGTATTACGGGAATTGTTATTTCATTTTTAAAAATCTTGCTGCATTATTGTAGAGTATATCTTCTTTGTCTTTTTTTGTGAGGAAGGGTAAACTATTTAGAAAGCGAACCGATTTTTCAATGGCATACGGCCATATCATTTGGTCTGAGCCAAACATTACCCGATCCAGATAACCAGCTTCCTTGATATTTCGAAGGAATTCTTTGATATAGCGTTGTGTATTAGGTTCCACCCAAAGCATCACTGCAAGATCTGTATATAGTTGTGGATAATAGGACATGAGTCTGATGGCATGCTCTGGCCAGTCTTCTCCTCCGGCATGCATCATATAAATTCTAAGTTTAGGATATTTTACTAAAACATCTTCAATTAAATAAGGGTCTCCCAGGTGAAGTCTTGCTTTCGGCGACCATGAATAGGTTCCTCCCGGGTCGCCACCACCTGTATGTATGGCTACCGGAATATCATACTTTTCACAGATGCGTAAATAAGGCTGCCAGATAGAATCGCTAAGTGTGGTACCGCTATAATAGGCGCCGATTTCCCCAAATACTTCAATCTTTTTATCTTTTACCAATTGCTCAAACTTAACACTGTCCATTCCATAATCATTTGGAGAAAACATTAAAATTCCCCTGATAACAATTTGATTGCTGTCTTTTGCCGCCCAGTTTTCTACACTTTCAGGATTACCACTTACAACAGCTTTCAAAATATTTAATTTCTTAAACGCTTCGAAAGTTGCCAGTCGATGTGTTTCTGCATTTCGAGAACCTTTATTGCCATAATGATCGCTTGATGGTTCCCGGCCACCAAAGTCGCCGTCTGTGTAAGAATGAATGTGCATGTCAATAATTTTTATTTGCGCCTGTATGGTTGCAGTAAAAAAGAACAATGCACTTAAAAAGGCGAGTAGTGTTTTTGATGTTTTATTTCTCATGCTGAATGTATTTTAAATTTTTGTTGATTTTTAATCTGCACTCACCAATACCCTTTTCCATAATTTGTTGTGGCTGATGATTAAGGTTTGAGTGTTCAATGTAAACGGCCTTGGCTGGTCGGTATCAATATACCATGGTAATGAACCGCCTTTCACATCTGTAATGGCATTGAATTTACCGGTTGTTCCGTCAAAAGGGATTCCAATATCTCTTGCTCTAGATTTTTGTGCAGAGATGGAAGAATGAATAATAAGCAGGAAAAATAGTGAAGCAATAAATTTCATAACAGTTGGTTAATGTTTAATAAGAGTAATAAGATTGCTACAATTTCTATTCTATCTTTTTTAATTCATCTGAACCAATCCGCCTCACATTTATAAAGGGACTTATCATTAAATACCAGAAGGTTTGTTTTTTGGCCTCATCAAATTCTTTTAATCCAAACTTTATCTGCTCCACCGGTTTGTGTTTATAGGTTCCAAAAATCCGGTCCCATAGAATGAAGATGTCAGCAAAATTAGAGTCTGTATAATACTGGTCTTGCTCATGATGCACTTTGTGCAGGTTGGGTGTTGTAAATACCAATCCAAATGTTTTATCAATCCATGTAGGAAATTTAAGGTTGGCATGTTCCAGGAAAAAGAAGGGTACAGAAACCAGGAAATATAATCCCAGTGATACCAGGTCTAACCCGAAAATACCTGCGGCCACAATATTGCCAACACCAAACCATAAAAAACTCTCAATAGGATGGCCTCTGAAAAAAGTAGAGGAATCCATGCTGGTATCGCTGTGATGAACCCTGTTAAAACGCCATAGTAACGGTGCTTTATGTGATGTACGGTGAAACCAATACGTAACGAAATCAAACAAGACCACTGCCAGTATCAGTTTTAGCCAAACCGGAACCTGTATCAAATAAAAAAGGCCAACCTGGTTTTTATTCAACCATTCAATACTATACACTAAAACGATCGCCCACAACAAATTTCCAAGAAAAAAAACAACCTGGAACAACAGGTTCTGTAGTAAATGCTGCGGTCTTTTATTGAATTTGAAATGGGTATTCATTATCTGTTCTAACGAATAAAAGGCCACAATAAATCCAATGACGATGTAATTGAAGTCAATGGCAAGAAGTTTGTTTAACAGTTCCATGTTGTTTATTTTTTAAGTTTTGTCAATACGTTTTTTTTGCATATTACTTATTCTCTATAGATTTTATAATCAAGCCCAACACATCACCTACTTTACTATCATCCATCCATCGTGCAACCACTACCAAATCATGTTCGCTGTCAACAATAATATAATTGCCGCCAAAGCCCTGAGCAGAATAAACTTTTGAAGAAACGGCTGCCCATTTTTTATCAGCGTTTATCCACCACATATATCCGTAGTTTTTATTTGGAACTGATGATTGCTGTGCGGCATTTATCCATTTTTCAGATATCAATTGCTGGTTTTTCCATTTTCCATTTCGCAAAAACAATAAACCAAACCTTGCCTGGTCGAGTGTATTGGTAAAAATGCCTCCGCCATGATGCCCGCCACCACTAACTGATTGCATCATCAACCCATCCATATTTATATAAGAGTTTTCGTAGCCATACCATCTCCATGTAGTAGAAGCACCAATGGGGTCCATAATTTTCTCTTTCAGCACAACAGGCAAAGGTTTTCGCCATACCTGTAATAAAGAATAGGCCAACAGGTTTACACGAACATCATTGTATTCATAAACGGTTCCGGGCTCCAGCAGTTTCCTGTTTTTCCAATCATCAATGTCACCTTCTTTTGGTGGCCTGTCGGCCCAATCATGCAAACCGAAAAGACTGCCACTCCAATCTGATGATTGATTCAATAAATTATCCCAGGTAATTTTTGAATTATGTTCACCTTCAAAAGAATCATCCCAAACATAATTACCCACTTTATCGGTTATATTTTTTATTAACCCATTATCTACTGCCAGACCTGCAAAGGTGGATAGATAACTTTTTGTTCCGCTAAAGGTCATATCTACCCGGTTTACATCACCCCATTGCGCCACGATATACCCATTTTTAATGACCAGTCCTGCCGGTCCGCCTCTTTGTTTCATAGGCCCGATGATTTTATAATCCGGCTCTCTTGAATACGATTTTAGGTTGGCGAGTCGTAAATCCCGTTCAACTGTATTCTCACTTTTTAAAGCAAGCGATACAGCACTGTCCAAAAAAGTTTTGTTCATCTTCAGATCTTCGGGCTTTTTAGTTTGCCATTCAGCATCGGGGTAATAGGCTTGCTGAGCATGGGCATTATTGAAAAGAAAAAACAAACTAAGCAGAGAGATAAAGAATTTTTTTCTCATTGTTTTGGTTTTTTATTTATGCAACAGTTTGAATAAAGCTTTCAGTATTTATATGTATCGAACCTACGGCTTTTTGATTTACTTATTGCATTCCTGCAATGGATTGAAATCCATTTTTACAAAATGTATCGATGCTACGCATCTGCACTAACCTAAACTTACAGTTTATGTTTCGCATACAGAGCCGTAGGCTCGATTTATTTTTATAACACCGGGTTTCAACCCGGTGAAAAAACCAACATTATAAATTGAGTGCCATCGGCACGATACATTTTAACTATACTGAAAATCTCTTACTACTTTTTGTATTTCCCATAACCAGGCTGCCCCGGAAAAACATTCTCAACCGTTTTTACATTCTTCAATACAAAAACACCATTTACCATTACATATTCAATGCCTTCAGAAAAGGCAAGCCCTTTATCAAATGTGGCTTTGTCTATTACCGTATTGGGATTGAAAATAGTAATATCTGCATCGGCACCAATTTGTATTCTGCCTTTGTAGCGCATCATGGGGGCAATGCCTTCTAATCTTTTTGCTGGTAAAAAAGTCATTTTTTCAATAGCTGTCACCAGGTCAATTACTTTTTCTTCTCTTACATATTTCCCAAGTACTCTTGAGAAGGTTCCTGCGGTACGGGGATGTGCCAGCGGTGCATAAGGCATCCCATCCGATGCAATGATAACACCGGGTGCAGCAATCCCAGTCTTTATCCATTCGGGTTTCATGGAGTGAATAATAGCCACTCCACCTGTCTTTCTGTAACTCTCAAATGTTTCTTTAGTGAGCCGTTCACCTGTTGCCACCCATTGCAAATCGCCATAACTGATTGCCATTTTATCCTGCCAGCCATCATTGAAAATAGCACTTTGCAGCAGTGTGGAACCAGCTGTATATGGATATAGCTCCGTAGTAATATCAAAACCTTTATTCTTTGCTGACTGTATCATATCCAATGACAGCTGAATTTGCCCCAATGACATACTATTAATATGAACAATATGAAGCGGCGCATTTGTAAGAATAGCATCGGCTATCACTTCCTGTATAGAAATAATGTTAGGTTCTCTGACATGAGAGAAAACCAATGCATTTAACTCACCGGCCAACTGATAAACCCTATACATTTCAGTAGGATTTGTTTTGGGTAAATAACCAATGGGTACACCAATCCCTATTCCACCTTCGGCTAAAGAAGATTTGATGTTGGATAATGTCTTACTCATTTCCTGTTCAGTTAGAGGTTCGGCAGAGGCAGGCAGGATAGTATTTGTCATCCCCTCGATTGTTGATTCCCCCTTAATACTTCTCTGATACAATTTGCTTACGCCGTCTTTGTATTTATCTATTGCCTTAAATCGTTCATAAGGCCAGCATACACTGGCCCCATAATTTATCAATGCTTTCGACTGTCTTGTTGTGTACCACTCTTTCAAATTTTCGATACCCCATTCTAATTCCAGGGCTGTGGTAACGCCATCATGCAATTGGTATTCCTGTTCTTTATTACTTCTGCCATGTATATGCAAATCAATAAAACCGGGTGCTACTACCAGGCCGCTTACATTGATTACTTCTTTTCCTTTTAAGGGTTCCGATGAAATTTGTGCAATACGATTTTGTATGATGCCCACATTTTTAATAGCATCTAGTTTCGTTTCGGGGTCAATGACTCTCCCACCAGTTAATACTATATCATATTCGGTTGTTGATTGTGCTGCGGCAATCGGGCAAATACTTATTATGCTTATAAAACACAAAACAATTTTTTGAAGCAGATTTTTTTCTTTCATTAGATTAATTTTAAAAAATTAGTATCGTCATTTGATTTCAAAAATTACAAGGTTAATTTTTTCATTCCCTTTTGCCGAGAAATAAAAAGAACTACCGGGTTTTATATACAAATACTTCCCCGTTTTTATACTGGTAGATTTTTTGTTTTTTGTGTTATAAAATATTACTTCATTGCCTTTTACAAGTTCTGCAACTATAGGGCCACGGCTGCTAATGATTTGTTCATTGATCGATGAATCGGTTAAACGATAAGCAACTACTTTTTCATTTTCAAACAATACAGTAAATGGTAAATATTTGTGTTGGCTATTACTGTTGTATGAGGAAAGGATTTCAATATCGGTAACATGAAACAGACTTGTATCCCAATTACTTACCCGATGAATTAATACGTCTGGCGAAAAAGAACGATACGATGCACTGCCTGCTATATTTTGACTTTTCACCCAGTCCTGCTCTTTTACCTGAATACCTACGGTTGTATTGGTGAACTGCAAAAAAACAGAAGGGGTAGAATGAATATGAAATAAAGTAGTATCGCCGGGGGGAATCCATACATCTAACAGCCGGATATATTTATTTTCAAGCACTTTTTTATGCCGGGGCTCTTTGCTCACCTGTACCTGGGCTGTTAATCCCAATGAATTAAATAGCATTGCGGCAAGGAGGATTGATATTCTATTTTTCATAATTTGATGATTTGGGTTTTGAATAGATTTATTTTTTTTCTCCCAATTGCCGGTTGTATTCTTCGGCATCAAAGCTACCTTTGGATTCAATAATAAGACCAGCTGTATCAATCTGCCACAATTCAAAACCGCTGATTTTTATTTTATTGCCTGTGCCTCCTGGTCCTGTATTGGTTCCCGTTAGTGTCCAGTGAAATGCTGTACCATTAGAGTTTGTTACAAGGCTATCCATATTTACGATCATATCCGGGAAAGCGGTCATAAATCCTGCTGCCACTTTTGCTATCGCTTCCCTCCCAACAGCAGGGGCATTAGCATTTACACTTAAGGAGCCGGTGGAGGAAAAATACGCAGCAACACTTTCTGGTTTTTGGCTGCACCATGCTGCTGCATATTGATTACCAAAGTTGATCAGCCTATCATTTTCCATTGTTTTTTGATTTATAGTTTCTGTATTTGTTGAGTTTGTTGTAGGTTTTTCAGATGAGTTATTGCAGCTTGTGACGAGTAACCCGAAAACAAGAATAACTGCTGAAAATTGTCGAGATTTTTTTCTTTTCATAATTACAATATTTTTCTTATTTAAAAATTGATTGTATCATCAAAACTTATTCGTTTTAATCAATCATTCATAAATATTTCCTGCAATTTTTCTCTATCTCTCGTTTTTGTAAGTGCCAGCATTAAAAGAATTCTTGCTTTCTGCGGATTGTGATCAAACGCAGCCACTGTATTCATTTTAACGTCGTTGAATTCTTCCGTTGTTGCAATGGTGATATTCCCTGAAACAACTCTTGATGATCGAACAATGGCAACTCCCTTTTGCTTTGCATTTTCAGCGGCGCCCTCAAAAGCTTTGTTATAACTTCCATTGCCGGCACCTGCAATAACAATACCGTCAACCTTTTCATTGATCAATGCATTTAGAGGAGTGGTGGATGCATCTACATACATGTAAACAATTTCCACTTTTGGCAACTGTGTAATTTTGCTGATATCGAAAAATGGTTTTTGATTATTGGTATAAATGGGTTGGCTATAGTATTTAACCTGGCCATCATATACTTTTCCGATAGGTCCCGCATTGGGGGCACTAAAAGCATTCACATTAATCGTATTGATTTTTGTTACATTTTTTGCATCATAAATCATTTCATTAAAGCTTTGAATAACACCCCTGCCTTTGCTTTGAGGAGCAGCGGCAACCAAGATGGCATCATACAAATTTTTTGGTCCGTCTGCGCTGATGGCTGTTGATGGACGCATTGACCCGGTAAGCACTACAGGTTTATCTGATAGTATAGTGAGACTTAAAAAGTAGGCTGTTTCTTCCTGCGTATCAGTGCCATGAGTAATCACAATTCCATCAGCTTCATTGTTGGTAAATATTTCATTGATTCGCTTTGCCAGCTTCATCCAAATTTCAATCGTGATGTTGGAGCTTGTAACATTGGCTACTTGTTCGCCTTTCACGTCAACCAGTTTATTGATGGAGGGTATGGCAATTAATAAATCCTGGATGGGAATTTTCCCTGATTCATAAGCGGCCCTATCGGGGGAAGCACCTTTGCCGGCAATGGTTCCTCCGGTGGCTAAGATGATTACTCTTGGCAGCTTTTGAGCAGCTCCGTTTAGATGAAGCACACAAGCTATGAATAGCGATAAGAAAATATTTTTCATAATTCGATTCAGTTTATTTTAGGAAATCCCTTTACCGCTCCAACTTGAAATTTGGATCACTTGCAGGCCGCCTGGGAGCATTAGCCACTTTCCAACCGGTACGGTACATCCATTCGGTCATCTTTTTTAATTTATCATAATCTATACTCGCTGCATTATCACCGGGTGTGTGATAATCGGGATGAAGTAGTGTAGTGTACATTAATGCAGGTATTCCCAATCTTGCATAAGGCAAATGGTCACTCCTGAAATACCAACCTTCTACATGAGTAGATTTATCCCAAAGTGTATCTAACTTAAATTTAGGCCCTTCGTTGTTTGCAGCCAGGGCCATCGTTACTAAATCAATGGAGTTTCTATGCGGCGGTTGCACACCCAACAATGCAGCACTGTCGGGATTATTTCTTCCAATCATATCTCCATTCAAAACAGCAATAATACTATGCTGCGGTACAGTAGGGTGTGCCGAATACCATTTGGAACCCAGCAAGCCCCGCTCTTCAGCACCATGTACTACAAATAATACAGACCGCTTACCCGGCTTCTTTTTAAAAGCTCTGGCGATAGCAAACATAGCTACATCAACACTGGCATTATCATCGGCACCATAATAAATACTATCGTTATTAATGACATTACGAATGCCATGTGCATCCTGGTGTCCACTGTACAAAAGAAACTCTGACGCTAACCTGGAATCTGTTCCCTCAATTTTTCCAATGATGTTAACAGAGGGATATTGAAACCGTTCAATTATAATGGTTGCTTTTAACACTGCGGTGTTAGTTGCTAATTCGTTTTTTGCAGATGCGTGCAACCAGAGTACAGGAACGGTTGTTGTAAGCAGCGCATTTGGGCCACCTTCTATATCGTAATTGCCTCTTTTAAAATTAGCCGCAGCATCGGCCCACGTTGTCTCAGCTATGTCATCGGCAATAAAAATAATGGCGGCAGCCCCTTTCCGCACCAAAGTATTACCATATTTAAGCATCATATTTCTGCTGTAACGCCAGCCGGGTAAGGACATATTTAAATTGATGATATTGGGGGCAGCTTCCAAAGCCACTACTTTTCCCTGAACATCAATCGCATTTGTGTCAACAGTGGCAGCATTACCCAAATAAATTATCGGGGCTTCAATTGTTTTATTGGCCATCTGTGAAATAGCTATATCCGTCCATAAATTCAATGGACGATTATTTATACTTATTGAACTGTTATCAGCCACCCGATTGCGCCAGAGAGAAAAAAATTGAAGATAAGTGCCGTCATCCCCTGCCGGTTTTAATCCTATTGACCTGAATTTTTCGACAATCCACATAGAGGCTTTCAATTCATCCAATGTGCCAGCAGAACGGCCTTTAAAATGCGCATCAGCCAAATCGTATAAATCTTTCTTTAAATCTTCTAATCGAATTGCAGACATAGCAGGGGGAGGAATAACTTTTTGATTCTTTTGGGCACTTATGGATGCCGTTAAAAAAATCAGGGCACTTAAAAAGACGAGTAGTGGTTTTGATATTTTATTTTTCATGTTGAACTTATTTTAAATTTTTGTTGATTTTTTAATCTGCCCTCACCAAAACTCTTCTCCAGGTTTTATGATTTGTAATAGTCAGTGTGTCTCCTTTTAGTATAAATGGCCTTGGCTGGTCGGTATCAATATACCAGGGCAGCGAACCACCTTTTACATGATGCGTAACGATTGATTTCTCCCAATCAATAGTATAAGTACCGAAATAACCCAATGCATTGTATTGAATCATCTGGAAATAATTGATGTTCATTTTTTTGGCCGAGTCTTCTGAGAATATCATTGGATTGCCGGTAGATATGTTCAGGTTAAGTATTCCGTTTTTGGTATATGTAAAAAATCCCCTTGGGTTTTTTCCGTAACGGTATTCCCATTTTCCGGTAAGGGTATCGAGGTCTGTAAATTCAATCAACCGCCAGGTGCCTGCTAATTTGTTGGTTATAGTAGTTTGATTTTTGTTATCCGATTGTGCATAAAGAGATGCAGAGGGAAAAAGTAATGCACTTAAAAACCAGAGAAATGTTTTTAAATTTTTATTTTTCATATCCAGTTGTTTTTAAATTAATTTTTATAATGACAATGCTGTGGCTGTTTTATCTGCTTCATCAATTTTTTCTAACTGCTGCAAATGTATTTTGGTATTCATGAATTGCAGCGGAATTAAAGCAATAGCAGCTAGAAAGGCAAAAGCTAAAATGCAATACTGCCAGCTAAAATTTTCTTTCACCGGGCCAATGATGGCCGAACCAGTAATCCATCCAAAATTTGAAATAGCCATAAACAAGGCGAATTGTGAAGCGGAAATCTTTTTCCAGCAAAGCTCCATGGCTATAGCTAAAAAGCCCACCATAATAAATACGTAAAGAATATTGTAAACAATAACAAATCCTGCACTGAACCAGTAGATGCTCCAATACATTTTAGAAAAATACATCATTACCGCCACTGCGATGGATGCAAGGAGATATACACTTAACATTCTTTTCTTTCCAAACAGGTCAACCAATGCACCACCAACAATCATCCCGAGTATTCCCCCAACTATAGAGGATACCGCATTGATATTTGAATACATTTCATTGGTCCATCCCAATGCCTGCACAGTAAAAACCGGGAGCAGTGTATTCATATAACTTACGGTTGTGCCAACTAAAAAACCAATCAATGCTATCAGCAGGCTGTAAGGCATGATTAATACCCTCCCCATTGATTTAAAAATTTTTGCCCAACTGTCTAATTGCAGTTGTAAAGAATTTTGAGAAACAACACCTTTTGTCCACGGCAATAATTTTTCTCCCGGCCGCTCCCTGAATAAGAGCGGAACAAATAGGATGATACTGATTGCTGCAGAAAGTGATAATATAGAAATCCTGAATCCATAATGGTTCAGCATCCAACTTCCTGCAGCAAGCGATGCAGAAACACCCATAATTCTTGCGCCCCACATAAAGCCATTGGCTCTTGCCTGCTGATGCACAGGAACAATATCAATGGCCATACCATCTACTGCCACATCCTGAAAGGCACTGAACAGGCTTACACAAAAACCTGCTGCCATCAGCAGTTTAAAATTACTGAGCGGTTCAGGCACCATTGCCATTCCAATAAACGCAAATAATAATCCCAGTTGGCCAAAAATTATCCATGGCCTTCTTCGACCCATTGGTAAATAACTAAACCGGTCCATTAATGGCGCAATCAGCATTTTGAAAGTCCAGGGAATACCGATGACTGCAACATAAGCACCAATATCACCTGCACTCTTCCCATTCATTGCCAGCCAGGCGGGTATTCCGAAGTAAGTCATTCCTTCAGGGATGCCCTGTGCTAAATACAGTATGGCAAAACAGAAATATCTTAAGGGAGTATGCTCAGATAGTGCAGGAAGATTTTTTGATAATATGGTACGCATTTTTTTTTATTGTTCTTTATCTATTGCCAAAATAGTTTGTAATAAAACATTTGCACCATTAGCCATATCAATAGCCTTCGTAAATTCTTTGGGTGAATGACTGATGCCGCCCACACTGGGTACGAAAATCATTCCCACGGGAGTAATCAATGCCATGTCCTGTGAATCATGTCCTGCGCCGCTTTGTATATATTTATATGTAAAGCCCAATGCTTTTGCCGACGCAACAATTTTTTCCTGTATTGATTTATTCGTTAACGCTGGTATGGCACCGAGCAATTGGTTTTTGAAAGTAATTTTAGTTCCGCCTGCTACAGCAATAACTGCTGCTCTTTTTTCTATTTCGTGAAAAAGCTCCCAGATTTTATCATAAGACAAATCTCTTATCTCTAATCCTAAAACTACTTTTCCCGGAACAACATTATAGGCACCTGGTTGTGCTGAAATCTTACCTACTGTTCCCACCTGCTTGCCTTCATGGCTGGTAATAACCTCATTTACTCCGATGATTAATTTAGCAGCGGATAACAATGCATCCTGCCGCATATTCATGGGCGTAGTGCCGGCATGATTGGCAAAACCTTCAACCGTTACTTCCCAGTCTTCAATACCCACAATACCCTCCACCACACCAATCTGTATGTTTTCTTTTTCTAAAATTCCACCTTGTTCAATATGCAGTTCTATAAATGTTTCTATATCGCCTTTTTTTCTGATGATATTGTTAATGCTGTCAGGATTTCCACCGATGGCCTTTATTCCTTCCTTCACAGTTAACCCACTTTGACTAACGGTTTGTAATCCTTCTTGTTTAAACTTACCCGCCAAGGCTTTGCTACCCAACAGGCTTCCTTCTTCATCGGAGAATATGATCAGTTCGAGCGGATGATTTGTAACTATATTATTTTCTTTTAAAATTTCCATTATTTCCAATCCGCAAACAGAACCCACACAACCATCATAGTTGCCACCATCTGGCACCATATCAATATGCGAACCAAAGGCGATGGGTTTGAGTAATGGATTTTTCCCTTTTCGTTTTCCGATGAGATTACCGGCTGCATCAATGCTTACATCAAG
>JAJAZO010000420.1 GCA_026785745.1 Chitinophagaceae bacterium
AATTATTGCTATCTGTTAAAGAAAATTGTAAACCAGTACAACTTTCATTTGCATACAATCCCCAGGCAGGTACATAGTTGATTACATCACTTCTTATTCCCGGCAATTGTAAATCAATAAAGGCTTCATTAAGTTGCTGGGCATCAATCCACGGTGCACCAATTATTTTAAAAGATGAATCAGTACCCCGGCCTTCATTTACAGTAATGCCTTCAAGTAAACCCAAACCCGGATAAAGTAATGCTGTTTCAACATCCGGAATAGCTGGTGATGTGGGAACAAAATACCAGCCAGCTTCTGAGGCAGTTTGTTTTCTGTTCCAATGTTGTACTTTAATTACGTCAAGGTGCAGGTCTTTAACTCTTGTTGCAACAAAGTAAGTAGCCAGTTCACCCAGTGTACAGCTATGACGAACAGGAATATTCCACCTGCCAATAAATGCAGAACAATTTATTTCATCCAGCATCGGCCCTTCTGCTTTATTAATATCTCCGCCAATAGGATTGGGCCGATCGAGAATTACTAATGGTTTATTATGTAATGCACAAGCTTCCATTACATAGGTCATCGTCCAGAGGTAAGTATAGAAACGACAACCCACATCTGGTATATCAAAAAATACTATATCAATATCCGCCAAATCTTCCTCAGTTGGCATTAGGTGGTCGCCATATAAACTGATGATAGGTAATTGTGTCAATGAATCAATACTGTTGCTTTGGTAAGCACCGTCCTCACCTTTTGCAGTAAGGCCATGTTCAGGAGAAAATAATTTGACAATGGGAAAACCAGCTTTTAATAAAGATACTCTTGAAGACTCGCCGTTGGAAGTAGTGGCTGCATTGTTTGTCAGCAATGCGAGCCGTAAGTGTTGAAACTTATTTTTCTGTAGCAGCAAATAGTCAATACCAAACAACACTTTTCCCATTTTAAATGCTAATTAAGTTCTCCGGCTTTTTCATGGTCATCATATTGGTTGCGCAGTTTTAATAATTCATTTTTCATTTGCGCCATTATTTTTTGATGTGCTGCTGATTTAATCAGGTTTTTTTGTTCCTGCGGATCTGTTTTTAAATCATATAGCTCCCATTCATTTACAGGGTAAAAATAAATCAATTTGTATCGTTCGCCTCTTACACCAAGATGTTGCAAAACGGTATGGTCTGCACCATATTCATAAAAGTGGTAGTAAAGGTTATGTCGGGGGATAACTTTTTGTTTACCAGTCATGCTGGGTACTAAACTTAGTCCCTGCATAAAATCAGGAACTTTTATTCCTGCTGCATCCAGCATAGTAGGGGCATAATCTATTGTCTGTGTCATATTGGTATTAACAGAACCAGGTTTAATTTTTCCCGGCCATCTCATCAGCATTGGTGCCTGCATGGATACATCGTACATCCATCGTTTATCAAACCAACCATTTTCGCCGAGGTACATTCCCTGGTCGCCGGTATAGATTACTAATGTGTTATTGGTGAGTTTATTTTTATCCGTATAGTCTAAAACTCTTCCTACATTCTCATCTACCGAAGCCACACAGGCAAGGTAATCCTGGATGTACCATTGATATTTATATTTCAGTAACTCTTTTCCTTTGGGCTTTAGTTGCTGTAACAGCTTTCCTCTTTCTTCATATATTTTTTTAATAGCACTTCTGTCAGGTTCGGGTATCCGGTTAAAGATGGAGTTGTAATAAACAATGTCAATAGAATCAGGTTTCAGTTCCGGTATATCCTTCAAATACGAGGGATCAATTTTTAAATCACTGCATAGTTTCATATTGTGAAGTATGCTCATCGTTTGCAGATTCCAGGCGGTTCCGTGCCCTGCTGTATCAAGATAAAGAGTTGAAGGTTCAGGAAATGTTTTATTATGAAACTCCTGTATATATTTCAGTGGGGCTAAAAAATAACGGTGCGGTGCTTTATGATGAATATGCAGCACAAATGGCTTTGTCATATCCCGGTTATCTAACCATTTAATGGCTTCATCAGTTATTACATCTGTAGCATAACCATGATAAGTAGAAGTATCGCCTTGCATTGAAATGATTCTTGGTTCAACGTATAAGCCTTGTCCCGGTAATATTTTCCAGTAGTCAAAACCCGTAGGATATGAATGTAAATGCCATTTTCCAACAATGGCGGTTTGATAACCATTTTGCTGAAATATTTTCGGCATGGTGAGTTTGGAAGAATCAAATCTTGTGCGGTTATCCTTCATCCCATTTTTATGGGAATGCTGGCCGGTTATCAGCGTTGCCCTTACTGGCCCGCAAATGGAATTACTTACAAAATTCCTGCTGAACAAGCTGCCTTCTTTAGCGAGGCGGTCAATGTTGGGTGTTTTAATAAATTTTTTATTATAGGCACTGATGGCATCTGCATCATGATCGTCACTCATTATGTAGATAATATTGGGGCGTTGCTGGGCAAAGCAAGATGAAGTGATTAGTAAAAAGGCAATAAGCAGTCGCATGAATAATTATTTAGAGAACCTAAGATACAATATTTGATTTCATGTAGATTTGAATACAAAAGATAGCTCATGGAATT
>JAJAZO010000421.1 GCA_026785745.1 Chitinophagaceae bacterium
CGTTGATAGTACCCTCAGCCTGCAGTCCCCAAAAATTAAACCCTATGTTGCACAAATGCAAAAGACTATTGCAGCATTATTAGCAGTAACAGAAAAAGATATATCCATAAAAGCAACTACAACCGAGCAATTGGGTTTTGTTGGCCGGGAGGAAGGATTAATGGCTTCGGCAACTGTATTGCTTCGGAAAATTTAGTCGTATTGATAATAAAGTCAAATAGCTGCAATCCATCAACAGGCAATTATCTTTGTAACGATGTCAACTATTGAAATAAAAATCATCAATCACTCCTCTAACCCATTGCCTGAATATGCAACACCAGGCTCATCAGGAATGGACATCAGGGCTAACCTGGCTACACCGCAAAGCCTGCAACCCTTTGAAAGGGCATTGATACCAACAGGATTGTTTATAGAATTGCCCGATGGATATGAAGCACAGATACGTCCCCGGAGCGGATTGGCGATTAAACAGGGAATTACCTGTCTGAATACTCCCGGCACAATAGATGCTGATTACAGGGGAGAAATTAAGATTATATTAATCAACCTTTCGCAACAGGAACAGGTCATACAGTCCGGAGACCGCATTGCACAGATGATTATTCAGCAGGTGGATAAAGGTATGTGGAAAGAAGTTGACGAATTGGAAGTTACCGGAAGAAATGCCGGTGGCTTCGGCCATACAGGCAAACAGTAAAATTTTATCATGAGCAGATTACTTATATTCTTTCTTTCAATTACCAGCCTGTTTTGCTCATGCCATTCTGCAAAAAAAATACAACAACCTGTGGTCATAAAGGATACAGCTGTAGTTGCGGTAGTGGAACTGCCGGCAGACAATGGAAAGGCAGATTCAATTACATTTATTAAGGAAGTATATAAAAAAATACTGGGCAATCAAATCACTTTCACTACTTTCTCCGGCAAAATTGAACTTGATTACAAAGATGCGGACGGAAAAAATATCAATGCTAATGCACATTTAAGAATGTACAGTGATAGTGTAATTTGGTTATTACTCACCGGACCACTTGGCATAGAAGGAGTAAGAGCATATATTACCAAAGACTCAGTAAAACTGCTCTATAAACAAGACAAGATTTATACTGCCCGTAGTATTTCTTTCCTTCAGGAAATAACAGCGTTACCACTTGACCTTCGCACCTTACAGGATTTATTGCTGGGCAATCCCGTATTTCTTGATTCTAACATTACTTCATACAGTAAAACAGGAAATAATATTATGCTGAAATCTTACGGGGCTTTTTTCAGTAACCTGCTTACAATTGGAGAGACCGATAAACGACTTTTGAACAGCAAGCTTGAAGATGCTGATTCAGTAACCAGGCGAAGCTGTTACCTGACCTATGCTGATTATGAAACTAACAACCAGGTCCTATTTTCGACAAAGCGAAACATTAATGTTACTGAAAAAAAGAAATTGAATATAAAATTGTATTTTAAGCAGCATGAGTTTAATGAAACGTTAAGTTTTCCCTTCTCTGTGCCTAAAAATTATACACAGAATTAATAGAATAAAATTTATTTTGCATCCTGCCGTTATCCGGTAGCAATTCCGCACCCTGTTTTTTTAACATCATATCCCATTAACTATGAGAAAAAAAATCTTCATCAGTTTGTTAGTATTTTCAGGCTTTGCCGCTATTGTTGATGCACAGCCCACACAGGACAAATCCCAGTTAGAAAGAGAAAGAAAAGAAATTCAGAATGAACTGAATGAGATTCAGTCGCAGTATAACAAAGTAAAAGGGCAAACCAAACTGACCGTGGGCCAGCTAAATGTACTTAAAAGGAAAATGGAACTGCAGGAGCAATATATTAGCAGTATCAGCAAAGAGTTAAAAAGTATAGATGATGATATTTACCTGAGCAGCCTGGAGATATACCGGTTACAAAAACAGGTAGATACCCTGAAATCTCAATATTCGAAGACGGTAGTATATGCTTACAAGAACAGAAGCAATTATGATTATTTGAATTTCATCTTTTCTGCTAACAGTTTTAATGATGCCATCAGAAGAATTGCTTACCTGAAAAGCTACCGGTCTTACCGGGAAAAACAGGTGGGTACCATACTGGAAACCCAGACATTGATAGCACAGCGTAAAGAGCAACAAGTGGGAAGAAAGCAGCAAAAGAATGTGGCATTGGATAACAAGACAAAACAGGTAGAAGAGCTGGCTGTTCAAAAAAAGGAGAAAGACGTAATTGTAAACCAGCTTAAATCAAAAGAAAAAGACCTTTCAAAAGAAATAGCCGCCAAAAAGAAGAAAGATAAGGATCTGAAAAATGCAATAACGGCTATTGTACGACGGGAAATAGAAGCGGCTAAGAAAGCAGCAGAAGCAAGGGCAAAAGCAGAAGCGGCAGAGGCTAAAAGAAAGGCAGATGAAATAGCAAAAAACAATAAACCCGTTGATAACCCTGCAACGACTAAACCAGTTACTACTAATAAACCATCCACCAACCCGACCGTTTCAACTACTCCAAAAAGAAACGAACCAACAAAAAAGCCGGAAAGCTATTTGGATTTTAATGCAACAGACGTTGCCTTAAATAACAAGTTTGAATTGAACAGAGCTAAATTACCCTGGCCTGTTGATAATGGAGTAGTAACAATGAATTTTGGTACAAATAAAATAGCTAATACACTGCTCACATTTGACAACCCCGGAATCACCAATTCAACATCATCGCCAGGAGTGGCTGTAAAAGCAGTATTTGATGGCGAGGTAAGTGGTGTATATAATCTTGGTGATGGAATGGCTATTACTATCAGGC
>JAJAZO010000422.1 GCA_026785745.1 Chitinophagaceae bacterium
ATACTTATTCGTAAAAGAGATGAAATGAGTGACTTGTTAAAAAACCAGGTTCAATAACGAATAATTAATCTTTCATAACCGGCTTCACTGTAATAACTGTTGTCGTTTTTGAAGTAACCGGCATTGTACCAAAAGAAGATTCTGTATTTCCATTTGATACGGTGTTGATCGTTTTTTCCCGCATGATGCCGGTACCACGGTCAAGAATAATTTTACCGGTTGATTTATTATTCATTTTAGTAATGGTTTCACTGCCCATCATTTCAGCTTTGCTTATTGTAGTAGAATTTTCAGCAAAATCGACCACAATAGTGGAATCATTTATATCTGCAATCGTGTAACCGGCTTCTACTTTTCCACTACTTCCCTGGTACGAAGTTGTCCAGGCATCACCTTTTCCGCCTTCACCGTCGGGCAATACTTTGAAAAAACTGGGTTTGCCTTTTTGTGGTGGCTGCACCAGGTCAAGCACATCTTTCAGCATACTGGTGATGATTGCCATACGGCTGTCCATTTCAGAAAGTACAACTTTTTCAGGCATTGCCATCATCACTTTCCCTGAAGGGTCAATTATGATGTCATACTTTTTATCCAGCATATCCTTTATGGGTTTGCCAAACTGGCCGTTCATATCTTTTTCTACATTGGAATCAAAATTCCTTTTCTGCCCCATACCATCAAAAGTGAAAGTGATATGTTGAACTTTGTGATTGAGGGTGGTATTATCTTCTGTAGTATTAGTTACTTTATAGGAATGGTCACGAGTTGAATCCACATTAAAATCAATAGCCTGTCCCATAGCCTGCTGGGCAGTGGTGGTTTTCACTTTCATGCTTACTTCCAGTGTTTGTCCTTGTTCAAATTTTAATTTACCGTTTACTTTTTGGGAAAGTGCAACAAAAGATACCGAAAACAGTAAGAAAAGGCAGGCAGTAATTTTTTTCATATAAAAAGTTGAATGCTTTGTGGTATACCGGCACCAGCAATATTGGTGTTGTATAATCAGTAAAATTGACGATTCTTCGCCACAATCGTTGCAGAACGGGGAAAAATAATTGTTATAACGTACCACCGTTCCCATTCTAATTTCATCTGAACTTCCTATTTTTAATTAGCTTTAAAAACTAAAATTTTTTGTTATGCCAATAAGAATGACTGACGACCCGGTAGATCCTAACCAACGGGATGATGATGGTGGCGGTGGTGGCCGTGGCCCAAACCTGCCGGGTGGTGGTGGTGGTTTGATGTCTTTACTGCCGATGTTGCTGGGTTTGTTTAAAGGAAAAGGGATTTTTCTGCTGCTGATATTAGCTGCCGGAGCTTTTTTTCTTTTCAGAAGTGGTAATTGTAATGTGGCAGAAGTTGTAAAAAAGTTTTCGAACAGTGGATACAGTTTTGATAAAAATGAATTTAACAAAGCATCGGTGTATGAAGGGCTTGAAGATAATGCCGGGAAAAACCCTTTGCCCGAAGCAGTATCATTATTAAAATATGCACCTGACAGAAGTAACCAGGGGCAGCAGGGCAGCTGTGTGGCCTGGAGTTGTGCCTACGCCTCTCAAACTATATTAACGGCCGCAGCTACAGGAGCCGACCCCAATCAAATCAAGTTTAGTCCTTCTTATTTATACAACCAGATAAAGTTGGAAGGTTGCCAGGGGTCTTATTTGCAAAGAGCTATGGAGGCTATGCGGGCCAATGGTGGTGTGCCATTAAGTCAATATCCGTATAACGATCAGGATTGTGACAGAGAACCAGGTTCTGCTGATGTGCAGAAAGGAAGGCAGAATGTGATTCACGGATTTACCAGAATTACCAATGGTGATAACGTAAACGAAATAAGTGTAAGAGGAATAAAAGAACACCTGTCAAAAAATGCGCCGGTGGCCATTGGTATGATGGTGGGGCAGAGCTTTATGCAAGACATGAAGGGAAAGGAGCTTTGGCAACCGCAGGGCATGGATGAATCGCAAATGGGAATGGGCGGCCATGCCATGAGTGTAATCGGATATGATGACAGAAAATTTGGCGGAGCCTTCCAGATAATGAATAGCTGGGGACCTGAGTGGGGAAAGAATGGTATAGGCTGGATTCGCTATGGCGATTTCAATAAATATGTAAGAGAGGCATATGGTATTGACCCGTTGCCAAAAAGAACTGAAGTAGCGAACATACCATTGGAATGCAATATTGGATTGGTGAATAATGACGGAGGAAAAAACATTCCACTACGGGTAACAGCCGGAAATATGTTTCAGACCACTACACCTATCCGGAAAGGTACCCGTTTCATAATGTCAATTGAAAATAAAACCGAGTGTTACATCTATGTTTTTGGCATGGAAACCAATAATACCAGTTTTGTACTATTCCCTTATCTGAAACAGGGAGAAACTGTTTCCAAACATTCACCTTATTGCGGCATCACCGGGTATCGCTTATTTCCCAAAGCACAATCAATGGAAGCCGACAGTTTGGGCAACAAGGATTTTATTGCTATTGTAGTGAGTAAAGATGAGTTGGATTATAATGCACTAAACCAGGCCATCAGCCGCAGCAGCCGTTCCGACTACCTGGGAAAAGTAAATGAAGCCCTGCAAAGTATATTGATCAGTTCTTCCCGGTTTACTAATACAAGTGATGGAAGGATTTATTTTAAAGTAGATGCCAACAGCAATAAAGCTGTAGCTTGTGTGGTAGCGATTGATAAACAATAGAAGAGTGTCTGACACATAAAGAACATCGAAGGGTCGAAGATCATTTGACATTTTAGAAAAGAATAATTTCTGACAATGAGAAAACACTTTTTTGTATCAATAGTTTTATTGCTGGCTATTAGCAGCTATTCTCAGGACTTAACAAAGTTCAAACTTTATAAACCTGAAGAAAATGCTAAACAGGAAATTGCATCGGCAGTTAAGAAAGCAAAGGATGAAGGCAAACATGTGCTGATACAAATTGGTGGTAATTGGTGCATCTGGTGCGCAAGGTTTAATGATTTTGTAACCAATGATAAGTCGCTTGACTCATTAGCGAACAGCAATTATGTTGTGTATCATCTTAACTACAGCAAAGAAAATAAGAATAATGATTTACTGGCTAAGTATGAATTTCCGCAGCGATTTGGCTTCCCTGTATTCCTGATAATAAATGAAAAAGGCGATCTGTTGCATACGCAAACTTCCTGGTATCTTGAATCAGGAAAAAACTATGACAAAGAAAAGGTAACTGCTTTTTTTAATGACTGGGGCATGAAAGCATTTGATCCTGCACAATACAAAGAAGAATAAATGAACCCCAACGCAACTGATTTTATTACGCTGATGAAACATCCTTTGAAGTACAGGATGTTTTTATTTTTCAAATTGCCCAGTGCTTTTTTTTGCGGTGTCCGCCTCAGGGATATAGATGCTGCACATTCCCGTGTCACAGTTCCTTTTAAATGGTTTTCGCAAAATCCTTTTAAGTCTACTTATTTTGCCTGCCTTGCAATGGCAGCAGAAATGAGTACCGGAGTGTTGGGGTTGATGCAACTGCACAAACGTAAACCAGCCGTGTCAATGCTGGTAGTAGGATTGGAAGCTGCCTATTTTAAAAAAGCTGTTGGCCGTACCAGTTTTATTTGTGAAGACGGGGAATTAATACAAAAAATGGTAGATGAAACAATAGCTACCGGGGAAGCAAGAAGTGTAAAAGCAAAATCAACAGGAAGGAATAAAGACGGAGAGCTGATTGCTGAGTTTTATATTACCTGGTCTTTCAAACCAAAAAGCAATAAAAATTAGAATATCTTTTTTCTAAGGGATAAATTAAATCCAACACCCCCACCTCCCGCAGGAATATAAGAACTGCCTCTTATCTCTGGTTCAAATATCAGCGATTCGTTCAAATAAAAATTTTTTGAAACACTTAGTGTTGAAATAAACTGAGCCCTGCCAGGATTGTTTTTCGTAATACTTCTAGAAAGATCTCTATCGCTTTGATTTTTGACGATTAAATAATCTACTGCCATCCCGGCTGTAAAGTTGATTAACCGGGAGTCGAATTTATAAACAAGAGGAATAAGAATAGTTTTTTCATTTACTTTTTTATAGTAGTTGCCTGCCGTATAAACCAGAAAGTAAAATCGGGGGCTTGTTTTATAATAGAGACCGGTTTCTATTCCACTGTGCTTTGTTATTTTATAAATGGCTTGCAGGCCAATACCCGGGGCATAACTTTTCCACTCTACCCATTCATTCATTAACTTTCCGCCAATTTCAAGTGAGTTGTTTTGCGCCTTTACATTGAAAAGGCAAAGCAGTAGCCCAATTTTGGTGAGTACAATCATTATTATCATAACCAGTAGTTTCTTGTTTTTGAAACGGATATTTGATTTGTATTATTGCTTAACTTACATTTTTATAAAACGCATTGTTAAAAAAAAATTTTCTAAAGGTTGAATCTGAATTTCACCTTTAGCTCGGAGGGAATCATATGAAAATTGCATTTCACGGCGCAGCCAGAACAGTTACCGGTTCTAAACATTTACTGACATTAAAGAATGGTAAAAAAGTTTTATTGGACTGCGGCATGTTCCAGGGATTGGGCTTAGAAACGGACACCCTGAACAGGAATTTTGGCTTTGATCCAACAAAAGTGGATGCTATGGTTCTTTCTCATGCACATATTGACCATAGTGGTTTAATACCCCGTTTAACATCAGAAGGCTTTGCCGGCAAAATATTTTGTACTCCTGCTACCAAAGATTTAACTACTGTATTACTAAAAGACTCAGCGGAAATACAAGAGGATGATATTAAATACAAGAACAAACGCCGTGCTGCTGAAGGCTTGCCATATTTACGGCCATTATATAAAATTGAAGATGCAAAGAAAGCGATTGACCACCTGGAGGAAAGAAATTACGGTCAATGGTTTGATGTGATTGATGGAGTGCAGGCCATGTACACTGATGCCGGTCATATAATCGGAAGCACTTGTGTGCATCTAAGGGTGAAAGAAGATGGAAAAGAAACCCGGATTACTTTTAGTGCTGATGTGGGCCGCTATCGGGATGCTATTTTAAAATCCCCTGGAACATTTCCACAGGCCGATTATATTTTATTAGAATCAACTTATGGCAACAGCCTGCATGATAATAATGTGACTACGCCGGATATGGTACTTCGCTGGATAGAAAAAGCCTGCTTGCAAAAAAAAGGAAAACTCATTATGCCCGCCTTTAGTGTGGGCCGCACACAGGAGTTATTATTTGCGTTGAACCAATTGGAAGTGGAAAATCGTTTGCCCAATCTTGATTATTATGTTGACAGTCCGTTGAGCATTGAAGCTACTATGATTGTAAAAAAATACCCGCAGTATTTCAATAAGAATATTCAGAAACTGATGCAATCGGATAATGATCCGTTTGCTTTCAACGGTCTTCGGTATGTGCAAACAGTAGATCAATCCAAGCAACTTAATTTTCAAAACGGCCCGATGGTCATTATATCTGCCAGTGGCATGGCTGATGCCGGAAGGGTAAAGCACCATATCAGTAATAATATTGAGAACAGCAGGAATACTATTTTATTAACTGGTTATTGTGAACCCCGTTCACTCGGTGGCCGCTTATTGGCGGGGGAAAAAGAAGTGGGCATCTATGGAGTCAAGCATGAAGTAAATGCTGAGATAGGGGCCATCCGTAGCATGAGTGCTCATGGCGATTATGAAGACCTCTCTCAATGGCTGGCCTGCCAGGATAAGAAACAAGTAAAGAAACTATTCCTTGTTCATGGTGAATATGAAGTACAACAGGATTTTAAACAACGACTGCTTAAGAAAGGATTTGCTGATGTAGAGATTCCTGAGCAGCACTACGAAGTTGGTTTAACCTGATTCTGACAAATACAAGACACGGATAACAACACTTTCACATCTCTTTAGTAATCCCGGCACCATTTTTTCCGTTATTATAGCTGTAATACCTGAACCTCCTTTTGCTTTGAGAAAGTAATACTTAAACAAGTAAAAAAAAAGGAGAACAATATGAAACAAAAACTGAAACTGTGGAGTGTCTTTTCAATTTTCGTCGTCTTGCTTGCAAGTTGTGGTACCACAGCACACATCGAAAAAGACGACAATGCAGATTTTGCCCGTTACAAGTCTTTTAAATGGATAGATAAAGACGGAGAAGGTAAGAACGATGCCAATCAAAAAAATGATTTTACAGAACAGCGGATCAGGGTTGCGGTAAACAAAGAACTGGAAAAGTCAGGCTGGAAAGAAGTAAAGAACAGGCCGGATGTTTTGCTTAGTTATGATGTGTTGGTGGAAAGAGGAACCAAAGAAAGTACTAACCCGGTTTACACCAGGCCAACTTCAAGGGTAGTGTTTAATCCTTACACCCGTCGTTACACTACTATTTTTTATCCTTCACAGTTTGCAGGATATGAAAGAGATGAAAGGACAATCAGGGAAGGTACTGTTACCATTTCTATGATTGATACCAAAACGGATAAAACAGTATGGCAGGGATGGACAACGGATGAAGTGAACAGTAAAAACCTGACAATTAAGGAAATCCAGAATAGTGTCCGGTCGATATTCAAAAAGTTTGATGTGGCGAAGAACTAATTTTCAATAGGACGGTTTCGGACAATAGCCCCGACGAATAATCGGGGCTTTTTTGTGCAAAAAATAGGCTTAAAACCATTATTTTTGCCGCCCGCCGTTGTTAAAAATGGGAGCGGATACACCCAATGCGGGGGTAGCTCAGCTGGTTAGAGCATCGGATTCATAACCCGAAGGTCGGCAGTTCAAGTCTGCTCTCCCGTACCATGTAAAGAAAAAGCTTGTAAAACAATTGTTTTATGGGCTTTTCTGCTTTATAGACCTCCCTGAAAACTTCCATTTATCAATCTTCAGAGGTAACACAAAAGGTAACACTTTGAAAAAATCAACTTGAATCCTTCAATTGTGAAACCCTTTACTGTACTACGTTTCAGCCCATTTAGGTGATAGTTCAGTAAGTTTTTCACTATATCGAAAGCTACTATCAATTTGTATGTCAGATTTCTTTTGAGCAAGCTATTCTCCCTAAAATAAAACCACTGAAAAGAAATACTTTTAATATTTAAAGGGAACAGATTATTTTATGGCAAGTTTTGAACACAATTTTGACGACAGAACATTCAAATTATTTCTTTCAACAGATGTGAGTAATTGCTATTTACGGTTTGAGATATTTGATACAGAGAAGTATTATTTACAAACTGATAAAATCCCTTTTTATAAACAAAGAATCAGTGAATTGATTGATATTTTAATCAAGTCCAATCCATGGCTTAGTATGAGGTCATTTCATTTTGGTCATGGCAACAAAAGCTTTCTTATTTTTTATTCCGGCATACTTATAGGGGGCATTAAAAATCGTGATGCTCATTTTCATGAGGATTTTAAGATAACTGGTTTATCCGGAGAAGCCCTTGCTAACTTTCTTCAACAGGTGCTGGATAATAATAGTAAAACTGCTTCAGTTTAAAATATGTGAGATAGGTTCTCCAAAAATACTACTCAAAAAAAATATTATTTCAAAACTGTAATAATATTTCTGTCTTTACTTTAAGCGCTTTTGCTATTGCTGATACATGGCTAATTATTGCCATAGCCTTTTGATTTTTGAACCATTATTTGTGAGAATGAAAGTAATGGTTTAAAAATTGAAAGAAATAATAATCGTTTCATAAGTTAATTAGCTTTATCGTGAGCAAGAGCATTGTTTAAATTCTCAACCATCAGGTTTGTG
>JAJAZO010000423.1 GCA_026785745.1 Chitinophagaceae bacterium
GGTGCGCCACTGTTTGCACTGATTTGTGCACCAGCTATTTTACCCTGCATGGCGGCATCAAGAGTTTGTGGGCGGGTATTTCCGGCAAGTTGTTTTGCAGAAATTGTGGCAACAGAGTTGGCAGAGTTCGATTTTTTAACCGAAGTAGCAAGACCTGTAACCACCACTTCACTCATACTGCTGTTATCAACAATTAGGCTGATAGCACTGCTGTTTTTAGCCTCTATTGTTTGTGACAAATAACCTACATAGGTGAAGATAAGCCGGGCATCGCCATTAGCAACATTGATAGAAAATTTTCCATCCGCATCGGTTTGTGCAACACTTTTGGCGCCTCTTACAGAAATTGTGGCTCCTTCGAGCGGCTTATTGTTAGCAGATTCAGTAACCCTGCCGCTGACAACTGTTTGAGCCATTAGCCATGCAGGCAGAAGCATTGCCAGCAATAGTGATAAAAATTTGATTTCTTTTCTCATGATTAAGTAGTTTTTAATTAGCAATTCAAAAAATGTGTACCCGTTTCATTAGAGTCCGACATCAAGCAGAGGCTGAAAAAGTATATCAACCAACTGAGTTTTCCAAAAAATGATTGAATATATTGACCCTTTGACAATCTTCTTGCTTGTAATGCTGCATCATGACGGAATGTCTTCCATATCATAGCGTTCTACTGATTCAATACCCGGAAGGGCCATCAGACTTTTTACAAGGTTATCCAATTCTTCTTTGTCATGCACATACAATTTTATATTCCCTTCGAACAGGCCTTCTTTCGCTTCAATGGTAAGGGCTGAAATATTAATTTTCAACTCGCCGGAAATCAGCATGGTAATTTTATTTACCACCCCAACATCATCCATACCCACTATTTTGACACCGGTAAGAAATGAAATCTCTTTATTCTTCGCCCATTTTGTTTTTACTACCCGGTGGCCGTAGTTGGCAAGCAGCTTAGCCGCATTGGGGCAGTTGGTTCGGTGAATGGTTAATCCTTTTCCGGTGGTTACAAATCCAAATACATCATCACCGGGAATGGGCTTGCAGCAGTTGGCGAGGTTATATACAATCTTATCACTGCTTTCTCCAAATATGATCAGCTCCGCATCTTTTTTTCCGGGCTGTGGAATATACTCGCCTTTTTCTGACTGTATTTTTAGTGGCTTGGGCGATTCTATTTTATCACCAAATACTTTAAAATCTTTGAGGTCTTTCAGATCAATATTTTTTACCGACACCTGGTAAAATAGATCAAGATGAGAACTGAGCTTATACCATTGCACCAGTTCATCAATATTGTGATGGTTAAACGCAGCACCCAGCCCTTCTAATTTTCTTTGCAATGTGTACTTACCTTCATCTGCAACTTTTCTTTTTTCTTCTTTTAGTGCATCCCGTATCCTTCCTTTTGCTTTGGAAGTAACCACAAAACCAAGCCAGTCTTCTGATGCTTTTTGTTTGTTACTGGTGATAATTTCAATCTGGTCGCCACTGAGCAGTTTATGGCTGATGGGAACTAACTTATGGTTCACCTTTGCACCAATTGTTTTTACACCAATGGCACTGTGAATGGAAAAAGCAAAATCCAACGCCGTGGAACCAACAGGCAGCATTTTTACATCGCCTTTCGGTGTATAGACATAAATTTCTTCGGCCAGGAAACTGGTTTTAAAATCCTGCAAAAAATCTATACTGTCGGTTTCCTGGTTGCTGATCACTTCCCTTATCTGCTGAAACCATTTATCAAAACGGCTTTCATCACTTGCCCCTTCTTTATACTTCCAGTGGGCGGCCAGTCCTTTCTCTGCAATTTCATTCATCCGTTTGGTACGTATCTGTACTTCTACCCACTTTCCTTCTGGTCCCATCACTGTAGTATGCAATGCTTCGTAACCGTTAGATTTTGGATTGCTTAACCAGTCCCGCAATCTTTCAGGAGAAGGGTTATATTCGTCTGATATCATGGAATATACTTTCCAGCAATCTTCTTTTTCTTTTTCAGGAGTCGAGTTTAACAATATCCGGATAGCAAAAAGATCATATACCTCTTCAAAATCCACCCCTTTCTTTTTCATTTTATTGGAGATGGAATGAATACTTTTTGGCCTTCCGTATATCTCTGCGTTCAGATGAGCTTTGTCTAATTTATCTTTAATTGGTTTGATAAACTCATTGATATATTTAGTTCTTTCTTTTTTTGTTTCAGACAATTTTCTTGCAATGTCTTTATACACCTCCGGCTCCATGTATTTCATGGCCAGGTCTTCCATTTCAGTTTTTATATTGTATAAACCCATCCGGTGCGCCAATGGGGCATATACATAAACAGTTTCGGAAGAAATTTTTAGTTGTGTCTCCCTTTTCATACTGTCCAGTGTTCGCATATTATGTAAGCGATCGGCCAGCTTTATCAGAATAACACGGGGATCATCGGTAAGCGTCAACAATATTTTTTTAAAATTCTCCGCCTGCTGGGATGCATTGACATCAATTACGTTTGAAATTTTGGTAAGTCCATCAACAATCCTTGTAATTTCTTCTCCGAATTCTCTTTTTACATCTTCAAGAGAAATGTCTGTGTCTTCAACCGTGTCATGCAACAAAGCACAAATGGTTGAACGAACACCCAAACCGATTTCATCGGCACAAATCTTGGCTACAGCTATCGGATGAAGAATATAAGGCTCTCCACTTTTTCTCCGCATCGTTTTGTGGGCTTCGGCAGCCATTTCAAAAGCGGTACGGATAAGGTATTTATCACCGGGTTTTAATTTAGTTTTCAGCCCTTTTAGTAAAGAGCGGTATTCCCGGAGGATAAGTTTCTTTTCCTCTTCTTCGTTTAAATTATACTTCGGTATCTGTGCTACAGTTTCCATAGTTTACGAATTTACGAAAAAGCCGCCTTTCTTTTTACATAAATGCCCTACATTTGCAACCCCAAATTGCGGGTGTGGCGAAATTGGTAGACGTACCAGACTTAGGATCTGGCGCCGTGAGGCATGGGGGTTCGAGTCCCTCCACCCGCACAGTACGAAAATTGAACAAGGAACAAGGAAAACTGAACAAAGAACGGGAAACCCCAATTTGGAGAATCTCACTTCAACATTCGACATTCCTTGTTCCTTGTTCGTTATTTAAAAAGATTTAAACAACAATTATGGCTACAGTTACCAAAGAAAACATCGGTCTGCTGCATGAAAAGCTGACAGTGAAATTAGAGAAGACCGATTACCTGCCCTCTTTTGAAAAAGCATTGAAAGAATACAGCAAGAAAGCAAATATCCCCGGCTTCCGCAAAGGAATGGTGCCTGCAGGACTGATTAAAAAAATGTACGGTACTTCTCTTTTTACAGACGAAGTATTAAAAACGGTTGACCGTGAGCTAATCGGATACCTTCAAAATGATAAGCTGGAAATTTTTGCACAGCCGCTGCCGTTGGAATCTGATTTCAAGCAATTGGATGTTAATAATCCTGCTGATTACATTTTCGAATTTGAAATAGGCATGAAGCCTGATTTCAGCCTGCCCGATTTAGCTAATGCAAACACCACCCGTTATGTTGTTACGGTGACTGATGAAATGATCAGCAGTGAGATTGAACGTCTCCGGAACCGTTACGGGAATATGAAAGACCTGGATACAGTAAATTCGGAAGATGATGTGCTGAATGTGATCTTCATGGAAGCAGATGAAAACGGGAATGAAACAGAAGGAGGGATAAAAAAAGATAATTCCTTATTGGTAAAATATTTTAAAGAAGATTTCCGCCCCAATCTCACAGGAAAAGTGACGAATGATTTTGTGATTGTGCAATTAGACAAAGCTTTTGATGAAAAAGAACTGGATTTTATTCTTAGTGACCTGGGACTTGACAAAAATGACCCCGCAACCTCGCAAAAGCATTTCAAGATCCAGATCACTAAAATAGGTTTACTGGAAAAAAGAGAACTGAATGAAGATTTTTTTAACCAGCTTTATCCAAATCAGGAAGTAAAAACAGAAGCTGATTTCCGGAATAAAATAAACAACGAAATACAAAACCACTGGAATGCACAAGCTGCTAATCAAATCCACGACCAGGTATTTCATCAATTAGTTGACCATACCGAAATAAAATTCCCGGAAGGTTTTTTAAAGAAGTGGATAAAGACACAGAATGAATCTGCTAAAGATGCGGAGCCTAAAACAGACGAGGAGGTAGAAAAAGAATTTCCCACTTTTATCAGCCAGTTAAAATGGACATTGATTTCTGATAAAATTGTTCAGGATAATGCTATTGTGGTAAATCCTGATGAAATAAAGGCTTTTGCCAAACAACAATTATTCAGCTATATGGGTGGTGCCAACCTGAGTGATGACCAGCCCTGGGTAACTGACTATGTAGAAAAAATGATGAAAGACAGGAAGTATGTAGAGGATTCTTACAACCGCATCCAAACACAAAAGATATTTGAATGGGCTGCCACACAGGTAAAACCTGCTGACAAAGACATCAATGCAGAAGAGTTTACTAAAATGGCAGAGGCGCATCAGCACCATCATCATTAAAAGGTTTATATTAAGATTTTAACTTATTATAAAGGTTGTAAAACAATGACTTGCAATAAATTAATGCAAGACTTACCCTTTTTTACAAACTTTGCATTATAATTGTAGTACTAATAACAATTATTCTATCGTTGTAATAGTTCATAATATGCCTGCAACTACTCAATCCAAAGCACAAAGACTTCCACAAGATTCTTGGGAGAAACAAGAAGACGTAATTACACAAAATGATGTAATTGATGCCTATTTACATGGTCGCAAACAGGGCAGGACGGATTATCAAATCGCAATGAATAATCTTTTTGAAGCTAATCTTACAAGAGCCCAACAGGCTTCTGAAAAATTATATGAAGATTTGAAGAATTTAAGTATTAGTGTTGACTCAATACATTTGAAAGCTGATGCAGTTACAAACTTCATGGCATTGATAGTAGCCGATACTAAAAATTACTTAGATGATAATTTTTTAAAAGGCATAAGAGCAGGTAGAAAAATTAAAACCACCGTTGATTCTTCTGATTTTATAATCAACTTCATTTTCACTCATAATACAAAGACATTGAATGAAGATTTTCTTGATTCTGACGGATATTTTTTAAAGTATTATGGCCAGTAGTCAAGAAAGTTACGAGCATGGAGAACATAATGAAGCTGCTTGTAACCTACTAGCATTAAATCAGAATTTTCCAGATTGGACAATTACAACTGCATTTTATGCATCTTTGCATTTTGTAACTGCAAAAATTTTTCCATTTAGTCACCCAATAAAAGAACAAGAGCCATTAAATTTTAAGAATATTGAGGAATGGCAAAAATTTAAAAACTATGGCTCTGCAAAAAGGCATGAGTTATTAAAAGACCTTGTCGCTAAGTATTGCGACTCTGTTGCTGACCAATATGAATGGCTTTTAAGTTCTTCCTGGAATGCAAGATATCACCATCATCAGCACCCAAAAGAGTTAGTTAATAAAGCTATTAGCTACATGAAACAGATTAAAGCCCATTGCACCCCAACGCAAGAAAAGAAAGGGGCTAAAAAATAATCTGCTTAAAAATACTATTCAATGAAATCATTGCCAGTTCATTGATATTAAATTTATCATCATTTTTTTTAATTTGTGGAAACCAAAAAATACTGTCTTTTAGTCGTGTAGAATAGCCGGATTTGGCAGAAATTTAAAATAGCTCACTATCACATTTTGTGGTTTTGCCATTTGGACGGATATTTGATGCACTGAACCTGTTCAGCAATAAATAATTATCTATGACATTTAACTCAGAATTCGAAAAATATGCGGTCAAACACATTGGCCTTTCCAGTAACACTTTGCACAGTTATGCCTCTCACATGGTAACAGCTATGACGCCTAATATTATTGAGGAACGTTCTCTGAATGTGGCCGTTATGGATGTTTATAGCCGTTTGATGATGGACCGCATTATCTTTTTGGGTTATCCTATTAATGATGAAATAGCTAATATCGTTACCGCTCAATTATTATTTCTTGATTCGGCTGACAGGTCAAGAGATATTAATATGTACATCAATAGTCCGGGTGGCAGTGTTTACTCCGGTTTGGGTGTGTATGATACGATGCAATATGTAAGTCCTGATATCGCTACTATTTGTATTGGTGTGGCAGCATCTATGGCTTGTGTGCTATTGGGAGCAGGTACCAAAGGCAAGAGGGCAGCATTAAAACATTCCCGTATTATGATGCACCAGCCAAGTGGTGCTATTGGCGGCCAGGCCAGTGATATTGAAATTACCGTGAATGAAATCCGTAAGCTTAAAAGAGAATTGTATGAAGTGGTAAATCATCATACCGGTAAATCGGTTGAGCAGATTGAAAAAGATTTTGACCGGGATAACTGGATGACTGCTGCTGAAGCAAAAGAATATGGACTGGTAGATGAAGTGCTATTGACGAACCCGAGAAAGCAGAAAAAAGATTAAAATGCCCCTATCCTCTAAAGGAGGACTTTAGATTTCTTATACTATGGGAAACCACCCCCTTCCGCCAGTTGGCGGAGCGGATTTGAGAAAGCTAAATACTTTAATACACCGGGGTGGGTTGATGAGTAAAGAACCTGCCTACCGGCAGGCAGGCAGAACGATGAACAGTCCGCCAGTTGGCGGCAGAGACAATGGTAGTAGCAATGCAGCCGGTAAACAAAAAATAAAAACCTTGAAACATAAAATCTATGAACCGTAATCAATTTTTATACAGCGATTTTAGAATACCTGTCCGTCCGGTAGATGGAGAAGATGATGAACCGGAAGAAAAAGAAGAACGTCCGAAGAGTGATAGTGATAGCGGGATGTTCAACAAAAAACTAGAAAGATATTTCTTTGAAAAAAGAGCTGTCTATCTCTGGGGAGTGGTAGATGATAAAAGTGCAAAAGACATTGTAAGCAAATTGCTGTTGCTGGATGCTGATAAGCCCGGCGAAGAAATAAAATTTTACATCAACAGCCCCGGCGGTGTAGTAACCAGCGGTATGGTGATGTATGATACGATGCAGATGATAAGCAGCCCCGTTAGTACCGTTTGTATGGGATTAGCTGCATCTATGGGCAGTATCTTATTAAGTGGTGGCAAAAAAGGCAGCCGTTATATTTTTCCTCATGGCGAAGTAATGATTCACCAACCATCACTCGGTGGTTACATACAAGGTGTAAGTGCCGATTTGGAAATACAGGCTGAGCAAACCAAGAGGGTAAAAGAAATAGGGGCTACCATTCTGGCCAAAAATTGTGGGAAAACAGTGGAACAAATCATGAAAGATTTTAACCGGGATTATTGGATGAATGCAGATGCTGCCATCAAATATGGCATTGCCGATAAGCTGGTAGAGAAACTTTAAATACCTCTTAACGAGACGTTTAGGCTGAAAACATAAATAAAGCCGTCCTAATCGGGACGGTTTTATAATTTTGTGAGTTACGAATTCGTTTGTAACCCGTTATACTCTAATAAAATATGGCAAAAAATCCTTTACATTGTTCGTTCTGTGGCCGTAGCCGGGATGAGGTTAAAATCCTTATTGCCGGCCAGGAAGGACATATCTGTGAAAACTGTGTTGAACATGCCCGGGAAATTATTGACCAGGAACTGATGGTCAAAGATGATAAGGGGACTTCTTCATTCAAGCTTACAGTGAAAAAACCGGTTGAGGTAAAAAAATTCCTGGATGAATATGTGATAGGCCAGGATGAAGCCAAGAAAACACTGGCCGTCGCCGTGTACAATCACTACAAACGGTTACAACAAAAAAATACTGACCCTAATAACAATAATGATGTTGAAATAGAAAAGAGCAATATCATCATGGTGGGTGAAACAGGTACAGGAAAAACACTGCTTGCAAAGTCGATAGCCCGCATGTTGAATGTGCCTTTTGCCATTGTAGATGCGACGGTGTTTACCGAAGCCGGTTATGTAGGTGAAGATGTGGAGAGCATGCTAAGTCGATTATTACAAGCCTGTAATTATGATGTAGCAGCAGCAGAAAAAGGGATTGTATTTATTGATGAGATAGATAAAGTGGCCCGTAAAAGTGATAACCCTTCCATTACCAGGGATGTGAGCGGCGAAGGTGTTCAGCAGGGATTATTAAAATTATTAGAAGGTACAGAAGTACTGGTACCACCACAGGGCGGGCGCAAACACCCAGAGCAAAAACTGGTGAAAGTAAATACTTCAAATATATTATTCATTTGCGGAGGTGCGTTTGAC
>JAJAZO010000424.1 GCA_026785745.1 Chitinophagaceae bacterium
ATATAGAAGTTTGAGGTTTTTAGTTGAACCCCGATAACTAAGTTACAATACTCTTTGTAAAAGACTTCCTGCAATTAGAGCAATTTCGATAAATGTAATTTATACTGCTAAGGAAAACCCCAAAGAGAAAGAACCATAAACTACAAACAAAAAACCATAAACTGCTAACTGTCCCTGTGCCAAACTATACCCCTTCACCTTTCCCCACATATTCAGCAACTCAAATGAACAGATCTTGAAATTACCACTCATGCTGACATACAAACCGATTACATCTTGTTGATTCAGCGGTTCATCACCAATGCTTTCAAAACGTACATTATATTGATTAACGAGATTGGTGTAAACTGAACCAGTAGGCCAAACCTGTGTACCCCGGTTGCTTATACTAATGAGGTTGAACTTTACTCCCCCATGTCGTTTACATTTTTCTGCAATGACAGTTGGTTGTTCACCACTTTCAATAAACAGATCAACGCCTACAATTGTTTCACTTTCACCTTCTTTTGAAATCATCATGGGGTTGGTTTCTAATTTCAAAGGGGTAGGGGTGCCGGGTTTGTTTGGAATTATTTCTCTTGCACCCACTTCTGGCTTCTTCCCAAAATTATTGATGATGGCATCGGCAAATTGTGTAGTGTTAACGGAGGCAATTGTTTTATCGCCAAAGTCGCCGGTATGTGTGCCATTTTCTAATGTATATAATAATGCATTTTCAATAATAGATGCATTTTCTGTTAAACCAACATGACGCAACATGGCAATACCACTTAATAATAATGCAGTTGGGTTGGCAATATTTTTTCCGGCAATATCCGGTGCTGTACCGTGTACTGCTTCAAAGATGGAAATATGATCGCCGATATTGGCCGAAGGTGCAAAACCTAAACCGCCGACTAATCCGGCACATAAATCAGAAACAATATCACCCTGCAGATTGGTTAATACCAACACATCAAACAAATCAGGCCGTGTAACCAATTTCATACAGAGGTCGTCCACAATTATATCATCCGACTTTAATTCAGGATATTCTATTGCCACTTCCTGGAAGCATTCAAGGAATAAGCCATCCGTTATTTTCATGATGTTGGCCTTGTGCACACAAGTAATGCGTTTCGCCTTTTTTTGCTTCGCCATTTCAAAAGCATAACGGATAACCTGCATACTTCCGGGCCGGGTAATAAAGCGGCGGCTGAGTGCCACGTCATGAGTAAGCATATGCTCAATGCCGCCATACGTATCTTCAATATTTTCCCTTACCACGGTAATGTCAATCGGAATACCTGCATTACTGAAAACAGTATCTACTCCATGCAGTGTTCTGAAATCTCTTTTATTGGCAAATGTGTTCCAGGTTTTCCTGGCCGTTACGTTAATACTTTTTACACCTTTCCCTTTTGGTGTTTCCATTGGTCCCTTAAAAAGTAAACCCAATGCTTCGATAGTTACTTTGGCATCCGGTGTCATACCATTATTGAAACCTTTATCAAATACCCATTTGCCCATCTCTACAAAATCGTATTCTAACGGAACATTATTGGCGTTGAAAATTTTTAATACCGCTTCCATTATTTCAGGGCCTATTCCATCTCCTTTTGCAACAGCTATTTTCATATTTTAAAATTTTGTCACCCTGAGCTTGTCGAAGGGTGCGGCAAAATTAAGCCCCGCAACGCTATATTAAGCGTTAAATAATGAGCAATTTGCATCTCACCTAATTTGTTTATTTTTACCGCATGACAAGCATGATATCCGAAGGTGTAAAGGTGAGTGTAGAAACATTTTACCAGGCTGATTACAGCAACCCGCTGCAATCAGAGTTCATGTTTGCCTATCGTATTGCATTAGAAAATCACAACTCATTCCCCGTAAAATTGCATCGCCGCCACTGGTTTATTTTTGACAGTAATGGCAGCCATCGTGAAGTAGAAGGTGAGGGAGTCATTGGAGTTCAGCCAACTATTCAGACCGGAGAAACTTATCAATATGTAAGCGGTTGCAACCTCCGCACCGAAATGGCCCGCATGAAAGGTACTTACCAGATGGAAAACCTGCACAACAAGAAAATGTTTGAGGTAAGCATCCCTTCTTTTGAGATGGTGGTACCGATGAAGAATAATTAAATCACCCTGTCCCTAAAGGAAACTTTGAACTTGTAGTCATTACTTTTTTTATAATCTCTCATAGGAATAAGTTTTTTTTGTTACTAACTTCAATTATTACAATAGCTTGTAATATAAAGAGCTAATAAATGCTGTAAAGAATTGTTTAATGTTGTAATGAATCATTAACCTAAGTTCCCTTTAGGGACAGGGTATCTTCCTCGTCCTTTCTTTCATCAATTCAATAGCTTCTTCTTTCGACTGAAACATATTGCCATTAATATTGACAAGATTATCTGCCAGTTTATCGTAACGCTTAGTCAATAGCCAGGTAAAAATATGCAGGTAGTGAATGCCATCAAATACAATGGCTTTGTTGGCAGCAAATTCATCTTTTCTTTTTAGAAAATCCTCTGGCATTTCTGTATAGTGCATTCCAGGGCGAAGGTGATGGACTATATGATAACCATCATTCCAGCAGGTCTTGTTGTACACAGTGTTGATACAATTGATAGAACTGGTGTAAAGATTCTCGGGGTCTTTGGCATCAATAAAAGAATGTTGTGTCCAGTTGCCCAGCATCATTACTAACCTTGCAAAAAGCAATGGAACAATAAAGACAAGCATGGCGGCTTTAAAATTTACAAAACACATACCAATGCAGAAGGCGAAGTAAATATATTCGCCGGCAGTAAGCCGCTGGTATAGTTTTTTCCTTTTACGGTTAAACAGGTACCGGATGGTGTTGATGACACCAACCGAAATAAACTTAAAGAAGTAAGCTAGAAAATCCTTTACACTATCCCGCTGGTAGGCCATAGTGCTGCTGGTGTCTTCCGGCAAATTGTTTTCAATATGGTGCATGCCCATGTGGTGGCTGAAATATCCCTCCGGCGCATGTCCAAACAGCGGACAAAGTATCCAGGTGATATAGGCATGAAAAGGTTTCTGATGAGGAGTCTTAAACATTTTTCTGTGACAAAGACAATGAAACATCAATCCAAACCTTCCTTTGAAATAAAGTTGAGATACATAGAAATAAGGAACTGCTAATGCCCACCACCACCAGCCTGTTAGCAAAGGTGTAAATAGTATAACAGCTACAGGCAAAACAAGAATATGGATTTTTGTAAGCAGGTATATAAATGGCAAATCCCTTTTGTCATTCATCAGCCGCAGCCAGAATGTATCGTAGAAACTGAACTTTTCTTTTGGTATATAAACCGGGTCTGTAAGTGTGGTTGAGAGGGCCTTCATAATTGAGGTAAAAATAAGAAAATAATCAGCCCAAAACCTTGACCGTACCAGATATGCGTTAAAAAATATCACGGATTAAACAGAATAAAAGTAGTAAGCGGATTTTGATTACTCATCTTACAAAATTTTTTAATCTTTGATATTATTTGGGTTTGTATTTTGCTTCTTCTATTATTTTCTTTGCGTCGGTAGTCATTATTTCTTCGGGTTTCATCCCTGGGTTTTTGCTCACAAATTTCTTAACGATCTGCCAGCCTATCCACTGTCCCATGTTACCGGGAGAAAGCTCCTGCGAAAAACCCTGGGTAAATGGGCCTTCGCCAATATACGTTTGAATGATGGCAGGATTTAGTGAGTTAAGGTCTTCATTTTTTACAATATAGCTCCATATCAAACCTTCGTTCTCGTTGCACCAGTCCAGTTGTTGTTCAGTATACCCTGTTTTAATAGAATCTGCTGTGGTGGGTAAAAATTTATCTAACAAATACCATCGCTTACCTTTTACAATCATTTGCTCTATCAATGGTTTGCTGCCACTTTTATCGGCGAACATATCATTAACAATTAATTGCATAGCATCACCAATGATATACTCTTTGCTGAAACGACGGCTGCGGTAACCGGGTGCTACATTTTCAGTAAAGAACGGATCGTTATAAACAGAAAATTTTTTACCGAGATAAAACTGGAGGCTGATGCCTAAGAAATCAGGTCCCAGAAAATCGGGTGTGGGGCCGGTTTCCGATTGTGCCATG
>JAJAZO010000425.1 GCA_026785745.1 Chitinophagaceae bacterium
ACACATTTGGCCTGGCAGCAGATCAAAATCCTGTTGAGCCGTCAAATGCTTATTGGATGAATTTTTTTGGCAGGCCTGCACCTTTTGTTACTGGTCCGGCAAAAGGGGCGGTAAGAAATAATACAGCCGTAGTGATGGCTGGCTTTCACAAAATAAAAAGAGGATACTATCATTTTTCAACCAAATTGTTGGCAGAAAATGGTTCCTCCTTTTCTCCGGAAGCACTTACAGCAATCTATAAGAATGCACTGGAAGAAATAATCAGGAAAGACCCATCTAATTATCTGTGGAGCCATCGCCGGTGGAAATACGAATGGAAACCGGAGTATGGAAATATTATTGAATAAAATAAAACGCCTGCTGCATGCAGCAGGCCTTTTAGACTTTTTTCTAAGGGGCTTACATTTTTTTATTTATATGGAAGGTGGCAATTACCTGACGAATAGTGAAAAAAAAGGGCTTGTTAACTTTTTATAGTGAAATGAAGAAATGTTTATCATTTTTTGCACAGTAAATAATTATTTAATATTTCATACTTTAGTGTCGGATGAATTTTGTTCAAATATTAATCAACTACAAATATGTCAGCAACCCCCGCCATATTCTGGCCGCATAGCGAACACTGGTCTGTAAAAATTCCATTGCAATCTCCCCACTACCGCATGGCAAGCATGGGAGAGAAAGGATATGTTGTTCTTAAAACATTGGATATAGATCATATTCCATCGGCTGAGTGGGAGAACCTGGTTTACATGGATTGGAAAAGTGGTGGCGATACCAATTTTGCCCCATTAGCCTCCTGCGATGGTACCAACGAGTGTAAAGGTTTTTGGGAAAATGGTAAGACGGATAAGGATGCCATCTTTACACCTAATGCGGAGTTATGCCCCACGTTGATGGCATATATTAAATCTATACCGGCCAACTTTGGCCGGGTAAGAATAATACGATTAGAACCTCAAACACATGACCAGGCCATCCGTTCTGTTCACCGGGATGATAATAACCGCCTGAACCCGGAAGATGAAGGCTGGGTGGTAAGAATGTGGATTGAGTTGACTGATAACCCGGATAGCTATATGCTGTTGTATGACAGTGATGAAAATAATTTGCCGATCAAAGAATCTGAAGCAAGAGTACCGATGCAAAAAGGTTCTCACTTTATTGTGGACTCTCAAAGACTATGGCATGTAGGGGTACATAATGGAAATAAATCAAGATATGCGGCGATTATAAGTACTGAAAGCTCCCCGGAATTGGAGGAATGGGTGCAGTCAAAAATGTGATCACTGACCCGATAGCTATCGGGTTAGTTGACTAAAATGATTGAATACTGTTAGCTGTCTTTTTAGGCAGCTATTTTTTTGTTTGGCCACAGACGCCGTCGGCCATAGCCTATGGCGGCGGACGATGAACACAAATAAAAACAGATGAATGGAATTTGCAAGTATTTTATAAATGCGCAGAGTCATACATTTGAATGACTCTGAAAAACTCGTAATCCGAAACTAATAACTCAAAACTAATTCAATACACTGGTCTCTTTCACTATCTCAGCTTTTTCCTTTTCTTTAATTTTGCCCCAACCACCTACTACGTTTCTCAGATTGTGAATGCCTTGTCTTTTTAATAAGGAAGAAGCAATAATGCTGCGATAACCACCGGCGCAGTGTACATAAAGATTCTGTTCTTCTTCCAGGTTAGCCATCATGGCAGGGTCCACCATATCATTCAACGGAAGATTCAAAGCATTTTTCAGGTGACCATCAGCAAATTCTGTGGGGCGGCGAACATCCACCACCACTAAATTTTTATCATGAGGAATATCCATCATCATCTCGTCTGCTTCCACATCTATTATCATATCAACATCCTCACCGGCCGTAGCCCAGTCAGCATAACCACCTTCGAGATAGCCTTTTACTTTATCAAACCCAACTCTCGCCATGCGGATAATGGTTTCTTTTTCTTTTCCCGGTTCTGTTATCAGCACTATTGGTGCATCAAAAGGCAACAAGCTGCCGGCCCATTCAGCAAACCGGCCTTCTAAACCAATAAAAATAGAACCGGGTATAAAACCTTGTGTAAAGTCATTGGCATGACGGGTATCAACAATAATAATATCATCCTTCATCAACTGCTTAAACTCATCTATTGATAATGCTTTCATTCCCTGCAACAGCACATCATCTAAGCTATCATAACCTTCCTTATTTATTTTGGCATTGATAGGGAAGTAAGAAGGTGGTGCAAGGATGCCGTCCGTTACTTCTTTTATAAAATCTTCTTTGGTAGCAGCCTTAAGGGCATAGTTGGTTTGCTTCTCTTCACCAATAGTGCTATGGGTATTAGGGCCGAGGTTTTTTCCGCAACTGCTGCCGGGGCCATGCGCCGGGTAAACAATCACATCATCTTCTAATGGAATTATTTTTGAATGCAGGCTGTCATACATCATGCCTGCTAGGTCATTCATCGTTATCTCCTCACCTTTTTGCGCCAGGTCAGGGCGGCCAACATCGCCTACAAATAAAGTGTCGCCGGTAAATACACAGTAATTTTTTCCGGTAGCATCTTTTAATAAATAACAGGTTGACTCCAGTGTATGTCCCGGTGTGTGCAATACTTCGATTGTAAGATCACCGATTTTAAAGGTCTCTCCATCGGTTGCCACATGTACCGGAAATTGAGTGGTGGTGCCGGGACCGTAAATTATCGGAGCATTCGTGGCTTTTCCTAAATCAAGATGACCACTTACAAAGTCGGCATGAAAATGTGTTTCAAAAATATATTTGATACGGGTTTTTCTTTCATTCGCAATTTCTAAGTAGGCATCAATATCCCGCAACGGATCTATTACCGCTGACTCGCCATTGCTTTCAATATAATAAGCTGCTTCACTAAGACAGCCAGTATATAATTGTTTAATGTACATAATCTTCTTTTAAAAATTCTCTTCCAAAATGAAGGCACAAAAATACTTTATTATAAACAAAAACGCCTCACCTTGATCCGGTGGGGCGTTTTTCAAAAAGTTAATGACAATTAATTAAGCAACTGTTCAACAAATTTATTGAGGTCTTGCATACGGGCCATATTTACTGAGTAATAGATGAATTTACCATCCCGGATTGTCTTTACAAAACCTGCCTTGCGCAAAATGGCCAAATGCTGGGAAGCTACTGACTGCTCCAGCCGCAACTTTACATAAAGCTCCGTTACGGTTACCTTTCCAAGCTCATCAATCAGTTTAAGAATTTCTTGCCGGAGTTTATGATTGACAGCTCTGAGTATCAACGCTGCTTTTTTCACCTGTAGCAGATCCACCTTCAGGATTGTACCGTTTTCCGATGCAGCATTCAGCGTTAGAGAATAATTATTCATAGACTAACTGATTAAAGTAGGGGCAAAATTACCACTGCAAATTTTTTTTTTGCGGTATTAATTGTTAATAAGACGGATTTTTTACTCAGGTCTTTCGGACAGGAGAATAAAATTCTTTAATATATAATGGCTCTGTGTAAGCAAGGTCTGCAAATTCTTTTTTTAAAAAACAATTCTGTGACAATGGGGAAAGATGGGAGGCATTGCTAACGGTATCACTGAAAGAGGCATTGTTATTTGAAATTAATGATTGCAGTTTTTTGCTGCCGTTTCCGCAAAAAAGTATTGAAGAAGTGAGCATATCTGCAAAACTTTTTTCATCAATAACCAGGGCATGTGCCGGCATTTTTTCCTGCAATTCTTTATCATATACCGCTGTAAAAACCTCCATTCTGCGGGCTTCAATCATTGGGCAGATCAGCGAATCAGCTTCGTCCTTTGCTGCAAAAGCTATCATTTTGAGAGTACTTACTGCAATCAATGGAATATTTAAAGCATAACACAAACCTTTTGCCGCAGAAAGACCAACCCTGAGGCCGGTATAAGAACCGGGACCAATACTTACGGCAACAGCATCTAATTGATGGGGTCTTAAATTATTTTTTTTTAATATTTCATCAATGACCAGGTGCAGCCAGCCAGCCTGGTTTTTTTGATTTTCATGGATGGCCAATGCAAGTATCTCTTCATCTTTTGCAAAGCAAACAGATGCTGTATCCAGTGCGGTATCAATATTTAAGATGAAACTCATTTATGCCGAAGCCTCTTTTTGTAACAAGG
>JAJAZO010000426.1 GCA_026785745.1 Chitinophagaceae bacterium
GCAGCTTAATTATTCATTCTTAATTTTTAATTAATTTCTGCACCTTACCATATCGTACTCCAAAGAAAAAATCAGGCACTCCTCAGTTTTCTGAAAATAAGAGCTGTTGTAAACGGAAAAGAAATTTACCCGTTGGTAAATACAAAACCGGTGGTAATACCGGTACTGGAAAATAATCCCCGGATAGTGATTACCGATGGCTATCATATTACCAAACCACTAAAGCTGGTGTATAAGGACATACCTGTTTTTTGTTTTAAAGTAGTATGTGCAATCACCGACAGGCAACTATTTCTTTGGTTTATGGTGCTGGCTGCATTATATCTTGGTGGTATGTACACAGGCATGGCAGAATTAAAATTTCTCAGTTTCGGCCCGGTTATTTATTTGCTGCTGTTTTATTATTTTAACAGGAAAGAAGTTATCAGGCTGGTGCCGGTATTGAATTAATTGGCAGTTGCTGCTATAGCAGGCTCGGGCAACGACACCCGATCAAAATCATTTATTTTATCAAGGTTCAGGATAGTTTTAGATTTATCCTCGTTGGGATGATACATCATTTTAAACTTGGCTCCCCAAACTATTTCATTGCTGATATAGGATGTTCTCGTTACCACATTATTAGAAAACACTCCATCAAATGCCTTGATATAAACCATTATTTCAATATCCGTATTGGCAATATCTTCTTTGCTCAAACCGTAGAAGGGGCTTTTATCAGTAATGGGATGAACAATTGTCCAGCTTAGCGAAAGGCCGTTAATTTTTGCAATTTCCAGCGGCAGGTCAAAAAATTTATCAGTTAGTTTCCCGTTTTCTTCATTGGTTATAGCCATAGTTAGTTTTACCTCCACTTCCGAAAGGCTGTTGTTTTTATATGGGGATAAACGGAACATAAAAGCTGTACCGTCTTTATAGGGTGCTATGAGTGCATTTTTACTGAATTTTAAAAATGCCTGTGGCCGGGAAAAGCGACCATAAAACAAACCAGTGGCAATGGCAAAGCTGAGTAAGCCAAGAAATGCTTCAAAAGTGGAAACAGCACTGGCCATAAAACCGGTTGGACTGATGCGGCCATAACCAACAGTCGTAAATGTTTGTGCACTGAAAAAGAAAACCTCTGTAAAATTTTTCAAGGGAGAGCCGGTGTTTACTCCCGCAAGATGGTTGATACCAATGAGGTAATAAATGCCTGCAAAGAAAAGGTTGATGCTGATATAAACAAGAAATAGAAGGAATAAAAATTTACCCCGCCTCATGCCCAGCATAGTGTGATACCAACTATACCGGTAAAGGATGCCGACACCCCGTTTTATTACGTTGGGCTTGCCATCCGGGTTAACAAAGCGGCCACCGGTGCTGCTGCTATTATTGCCAAAACCGGTATTGTCTTCCGCCTTTAAATTGCGGAGCTTTTTTAGTAATGCCATAGTCAAATGTATAATTAATTTGATTTATACTTTGTTCACAGTGCAGGCTGGTTTATTTTAGCAGTTGATGTCAAGAAAAAAAATACTCTGGCTTTGCAGTTGGTATCCCGATAAAATGGAGCCGTTTAATGGCGACTTTATTCAACGCCATGCTGCTGCGGCAGCCTTGTATAATGATATCTATGTTATACACCTGGCGGGAGATTCATCATTACCAACAAATATAGAAGAACATATTACCAACACAGCAGAAGGGCTGACGGAACATCTTGTTTACTACAAAAAACCAACTTCTTTTTTCAAAAAATTACGGTCTTACTACCGGTGGGCTAAAGTTACCCACCATGCCATCAGGCTTTATATAAAGGCGCATGGTAAGCCAGACCTGGTGCATGTTCATGTGCCGATGGTAGCAGGGCTATGGGGGGGTAGAATAAAAAGAAAGTATGGCATACCGTATGTGATTACAGAACACTGGACTATTTACCAGCCACAAAATGAATTGAAATACGGGCAGCAGAAAACATTATTCAAATCAGTGTTACGCCGGATAATAAAAGGTAGTAAGATGTTATTGCCTGTTAGCCGGGATTTGGGATTGCTGATAAATAAATTAGTTACAGAGAAGGATTTTACGGTGGTAGAAAATGTTGCTAACGAAAAATATTTTTATTACGACGAAAACAAAAATCCCGGTACAGCTTTCCGTTTTCTTCATGTATCAAACATGACCTATCAGAAAAATGCGGAAGGCATCATTGAAGGATTTACTGAGTTTCAGAAAAAATTTCAGGAAGCAGAATTGGTTATTGTTGGCTCAGTTCCGGTTGAAATGAAACAGTTGATGGAGAAAACGGGGTTACTTGATAAAAATATTTTTCTGCGGGGGGAAATAAGTTATGCAGCGGTAGCAGGGGAGATGCAGCAGGCAAATGCACTGGTTATGTTCAGCCGGTTTGAAAATAGTCCTTGCTCCATTATCGAAGCATTGTGTTGCGGGTTGCCTGTTATTGCTACCGATGTTGGTGGCATTTCCGAATTACTCAATGAAAATAATGGGCTGCTGATTGACTCTCTTGATAAGAAAGCATTAGTTGCGGCGTTTGAAAAAATGGTAAACAACTATCCGGGCTATAACAGAAAAAAAATAGCTGAACAGGCAACAAGCAGGTTCAGCTATCCGGTAATCGGGAAAAAGTTGGATGTAATTTATACGACAGTCAGTGCTGAAAAGAACTAATTTTTTAATTTTTGGATCAACTCTGCATATTCTGTCATTGCATCATCTGTTGATTTTCCTTTCAATGCGGCCCATGCTTCATGTTTGGCCTTAGCCACAAAATCAAAGGGATTGGAAGGCGGCTCCGTATTTACATCACCAATGCTTCCTTGTTTATACAGCGAATAGAGTTGCAGTAAAGTTTCATTACTTGGTTTTTGAGATAAGTTTTTACTTTCGGCTGCGGCTTGTTCAAATTGTTCTTTTAGTTCCATAAAGAATTTATATTTTCTGCAATGTAAGGTTTTTGTTATCGTATGTTATACAATAAAAATATGGTTTAAACTGATATTTATCTTGTCCTGGCGTTATCAATAAAGATATTTTGCACCTGTCTTTTGTCATTAATAGTGTTATAAAATTCAATAAGATAATCTGTCAACTCTTTCTTTGTCCTTGATTGCAGCAATGCAAAATTATTAATTAACGACAGGATGCTTACTTTCTTACTTCTAAAAACATCGAAAGATGTCTGCAGCTCTTCCATTTTTCTTGGAAAGCCCCGGTATGCTCTTTCTTTTACAGTTTCTGTCCCTAGTAATTCATTAGGGGTTGCATAGTCTTCGTTAACAAAGCCCGAATGGTCAAAGTCATAATGTACAGGGAAAGGC
>JAJAZO010000427.1 GCA_026785745.1 Chitinophagaceae bacterium
CTACCAATCTGGTGTACTTTTAATGTAGTGCCATCAAAATATTTTACCCTTGCACTATCAACACCATGTTTCCAGTCTATTGCAGGGGTTCGGTGAAAATGTCTTCTGCTATTACCAATTGAAATGGCAACCGATGAATTACACGGATTATAAACTGTATTTACGTTATCAGGTGTTCCCTGTTTAATAAGATTTTGAAAAGTAAACCATTGCTGTGTGCAACCACCGGTACCAAATAAAGGATTCGGTTCATCTTTATTAAAAGTTGTTGCAGAAGCATAACTTGTTTGATAATTAAAGCCTTCAAATATTGGCCAGCCGCAATTACTGGCCGGGGCTTTTATGATATTTAATTCTTCATACTTAGTCCAACCTACATCTCCAACATACAATTCTCCTATATCTCCGGCAGCCGGATTAATAGCCCCGGTATTGGGTCGTACACAAAACCGAAAAGGGTTTCTTAATCCCAATGCCCACACCCTGCTTCTCGCACTGCGGGTTGATGATGATTGATAAAAAGGATTACTGCTGATTCCATTACCAGTAGCAGGGTCAATCCGGATAATTTTACCTGCCAGGGAATTTATCATTTGCGATTTAAAAGAACCAACGTTTTCATTAGCTCTCAGGTTACCATCAGCTATAGACTGCACCTGGTAAGTTTCTGAAAGATTACCTGCGTCGGTTGTATTGTAACTGGCCCCATCACCACAGCTTGCGAGCAATGTTCCGTCTGCTGCAAATGCCAATGAACCTATACCATGCGATTCATGTAAAATTGGAAAACCAGTACTCTTACTCTCCCCTAGTAAAATTGTTCGGGTGGTTAAATCCGCCACCTGATTACTACCACTCGTTATTAATTTATACCGGGTAATTCTTCCGATAGTTGCTTTAAGATAATCGTTGGTGGAAGCATTATAAGTGCCGGTACCAAAATATATCAGGTGATGCCTGTCCACCACATATAACAGATAGATAAATCCATTGACATCAAAATTAGGATCCAGCGCAAAGCCAAGCATTCCATGATCCCTCCAGTTGCCCACCTCCGGCGATATGTCAAGAACTGCGGTGGATTGTTTTACATAAGTCTGCGAAGTAGTGCTCCAGTTACACACAAATACTCTCCCGCCTTTTTCCCAAACAAACAATTTTGTTCCGGTTTTATTAAATACAGCACCAACAGGTTCACTCCACCCTGAGCCAATATTACTGGCAGAGAAATTTGCATCAGTGAAGGTTTGGGCATTTAGCACCGTTGTGCAGGTAATCAAAAAAAATCTAATGACGGATAGAAAATGTTTCATGCTCTAAATCAGTTTGCATATCAGGCTTGTGAGAAATAAATTTATTTTCCTATAAAAGCTTTGCCTTTAATTCAAAAACATATCAAAAAATTATAATCCGGTTGATAACAGGGGGATTGAATACTAAAGTGGCTTATACGGAGGAAGTGGGATTTATGCGGACTATCGAAAGCACAAAGTAGAAAGAATTTTTCTGATATGCAATAGCCTGAATCCTGGTAATGGGTTTTTTCGTTTCTATTTGAAAACCGAATCAGGAACTCCTCTGTTAATCGTATAGCTGGAATAACTTATCTCCACTTTTCCCTTCTTATCCTTCAGTTTATCAGTGGGTTGGTCCTTCTTGCTGCCATCGTCGTAATCGAAAGTGATGCCTTTTGGCAGTTTGTAATCCTTGGTATTGAAAGTGAAAATAACTTTATCCGCCAGGCCATATTCTGCATACTTCCCGTAGCTCATCTCCAGCTCATACGTACCATTCTCCTTAGTGGTGGTTTTTGATTTTTTAATCAGGGACTGCGATTCATCAATGTATAAAGTTGACAGGACCACTTCTGCATTTTCATCTTTTGGCAATAGCTTGATGATACGGAGATTGGTTTTAGCTTCTTTTCCCATATCAATCATGTCAAAACCGTTTGTGTTGACAAATAGGTTATTGAGATTTATATTCACAGACCCCTTTGGTATAAATGAAATGCCGCTTTCGTTATTAATGCGTAGCTTATTTGGCTTTTTATAATACACTTTCACTTTGGCAATAGGTGCTTTTATAAAAACCACATTTGTTTTCATCTTGCCTATAGCTTCATAGTCATTCACCTTATCCAATTTTGCCTTTACCTTTTTTATTACGTCTTCTACCGATTGGGCTTTCGCAAACAATACCGTATTCAGTAATAAAGCTATTAATAAAATCTTTTTCATACGCCTATAATTTATGTCAGAATGTCTTTCTTTTTAAAAATCCAAATTGCACTGCCAACAAATCCAACAATATAAATAACCAAAATGCCCAGGCTTCGTAAAATTGCCGGCAGGTTTTGAATAGTACCATCAATTGTTTTATTATCCGCATCTGCCTGCACATAGAAAAAACCCTTCCAGGCCACCATGTGAGTAGTAAACAAATAAGGCTTTACAGTATTATCGTAAAGAGGAATATTAAATTCAGATAAGATGGTCAGTACAATTACAATACTCATGGTGGCAATGATTGGGCCAATAGAATTTTCTGCAAATACACTTAATAAAAAAGCAAGGGCAGAAACAGTAGTCAATGCCACCGCTGCATAGCCAAAGGCTGCCACATATCTCCACAGCACATCATAACTGTTCATCTGTTCTATTACTTCAGACCGGAAAATCACCAACGAGTTTGTTCCGAAAATGAACATACTGCCAAACAAGGCCAATATAGCCAGCCATATCAACAATAAAAGTGTGTAGATGATGGAAGCCATAAATTTTACCAGCATGTATTGCGTCCGGCTTACTGGCTTTGTTAACGATAACCGCAAGGTACCCATATTGGCCTCGCCTGCTATCGAATCACCGGCTATTAATGCTACGAGCAGCGGCATTTGTATCAGCAGGATATTAAGAATGGCAAAACAAATAAAATAACCATTCAGCAATTTTGATTTGAATTCATCTGTTACCTCAAATGAATCACTGACGTTATTTAACACCAGGTCGAGATACGTTTTACCATCAAACTTCATTCCTATCTGGAACAATAAAACAACAGCAGCAATAGCCCCGAACGCAATATATGTCCGGGGTCGTTTAAATATTTTAAATAACTCAATTCGTAATAATTTCCACATGCGGGTGACCTGTTGTTAATGATAAAAAGTAATCTTCCAAAGAATGCCTGGAATGAAAAGAGACAACATCTATATTCATTTGTACCAGTTCTTTCATCACTCCAGGTATTTCATTCCGGTGCAGCTTCAATAATATACAATCGTTTCTTTTGCCCCGTATTAATTTTTGCAGTCCTGATTGCTGTAACTTTTCAAACGTTGCCGTATCATCCATTGTTTTTAATTCCACCAGCGTTTCAGCAGGGTCAAATAATTCGTTCACTTTCCCTTCCACTACTTTTTTCCCTTTATCAATTATTATCATGGAGTCGGCAATCAATTCCATTTCGCTGAGCAGGTGTGATGAAATGAGTAATGTCTTATTTCTCTCCCTGCTCAGTTGAAGAATAAGGTTTCTTATATCAGCTATTCCCTGCGGGTCAAGTCCATTAGTCGGTTCATCTAAAATGATAAGCTTCGGATCATGCACCAATGCTATTGCTATACCGAGGCGTTGCTTCATTCCCTGCGAATACGTTTTTACTTTGCTGTGTGCCCTTGTTGCCAGCCCCACCATTTCCAGTTCCTCCATCAATTTCTTTTCTGAAATTTTTACACCACTCATGGCACCAAAAATTCTCAGGTTCTCCAATGCCGTAAGGTATTTGTACAAATCAGGTCTTTCTATAATAGCACCGACCTGGCGAAGAATTTCTTTGCGGTGTTTCAGCAGATTCAGTCCAAATATTTCTATATCACCGGAGGTTGGTTTTATCAATGTAAGCAACATTCGGATGGTCGTAGATTTACCTGCCCCATTTTGACCGAGGAAGCCATACACCTGTCCTGCTTCAACGGTAAAGGAAAGGTCGTTTACGGCTTTTACTTCCTTAAAATCTTTGGTGAGATGTTTTACCAGTATAACTGCGTTCATCATTGATTATTAAGGCAAATGTATTACAAGGTTTGCCTGTCCGCTTAATTAGTTTAAGCTTTATGAAAAGATTTTCTTTAAAACACTTGCATTTATTAAAGCCAATTATTAGGTTTGTTATCTATTCGGAAAACAACATATACCCTCGTAAAACTACGTTAAACATCCGTACCTGAACTCTCTCCTTTCTACGATTCATGTACGTTTCGATTTAAAGTAATTCTTTGCAGAAGGTATAGCTTTCAGCCGAAAACTAACATCCAATATTTCTGTGGGTATTATTAATTTATCCCGATAGTCCTGAGTTTATCGAAGGATCGGGACAAACCCCAAAGAAATGACAAAGTACATCACCTTAGCAGCAATTGTAGCCTTAAGGATTGTTTATAATCCTTCTCCTGCACAAACAGTTATCGCTCCTTTTGCAAGTCCATCACCTGTTACCACATCCACTATTCCAGCCCCTCCCGCCAAACTTGTACGTATTGACGGCAGCATCAGCAATAACAAAATGATACTGAACTGGGCTGTGGAAAAAAATGAAACAGCAGCTATGTTTGAAGTGGAAAAAAGCAGCGATGGCAAAAATTTTTCTATGGCCGCTCTTGTATTTGGCACCGATAAAGCAGAAACCGGTATTTACCAGTTTTTTGAACGGGCTGCCAAACAGAGGATGTTTTATCGCATTAAGCTGATAGATAAAAACGGACAAGGTTCATACTCAGATGTTATTACAATTAATCCTGCTTCGTAAAGTTAAACGCAGCGAGGTCTGCAAAAAATATGCTTAAGAAACAATACAGCCGGTTAAAAAAGGCCATTGAAAAAATAATTAGCCCGAAAAGACAACAGCGATTGCCACAGTTAATACTGCAACCTGTTCGCAACCTGCCTCAGGGCAGGCCAATAAAAAAATATGAAGGGTAATCTTCGTTAACTTTTTATACACTTAGAGTACCAATTGAGAAGAGGCTCCTTGTCTAAGGAGCCTTCTCGTTTTTATACCGATTGCATTGGACTAAATAACGGTTAAATCGGTATTATTTCAGTATGAAACGGTTGAGAAACGAAACCTTCTTCTTATCCTTTTCCCAGGTACGATTGAAGATTAGCAACATATTCTTCAAAAGCTTTGATACCCTGTTTTGTTATTTTGCAAACTGTCAATGGATAATTATCCCTGAACTGTTTCGTAACATCAATATAACCGGCCTCCTTCAATTTTTGTATTTGCACACTCAGGTTACCCGCAGTAGCATTTGTTTTCTCCCGGATGAAAGTAAACTCTGCCTCCTTAACACTGATAAGAAGTGACATAACAGCCAGCCTGAGCTGCGAATGTAATATGGGGTCAAGATCTTTAAACATTGGCTGCAGCTAGCCCCTTTTTTGCCTTTCTATAATCTTTCTCCATGATAAGGCCTGGAATAAACCAGGCAAAAATTGAAGACAGTGCAGTTAATATCAAATCAATTTTTACTGTAGTATAAATAGTAACGATACAACATACCCAGCAAAGCAAACCACCCCATAACATGGGTTTGAATTTCATACTAACCCCTGTTACAAAAGTTGGCAGGCCATACAATAAAAGAAAAAAGGAAGAGTTAAACTCATAAAAATGAAAAGGTGCCGAATGTCCGGTTAATTTCTGATATTCTTCAGTCATCGGCTTTAACCCGCTGTAGATTGAACCAGTAATAAAAATCATCAGAAAAATACAAATGCCAAATGCCATCCACATATTATCAAAAAAAACATCGCCATAAGCTTTTGCCTTTCTTTCCTTTTTTTCTTTAACGGAAAAATAAATTTGTGGAATGACAGCCGCAAAGGTGAGTAAATAGATATCAAAAGGCAATTTATAGCCAACGTGAATTTCTGATAGACGCACCAACGAACAAATGGCTATCACAGCGCCCCACATAATAGCCGCAATACCGGTATCATGACAGGTGTCTTTTGCTTTATTGATCATCATAGCAATAAGGTCAAGACTTTCCTTTTCGGTTAGTTGTTTTTCCGTCTGTGTCATAACAAAAAATTATTTATTAGCAATATTGTTTCTGGATCGAAGCATATAGGCTGGTATTATATAACTAACCAGGATAGCAGCAGCGCCAAATAGCATCTGGTAATCATAACTTACAAAGGTACTGCCAATAGCCAATGCCCAGGCTACTATACCTCCAATTACTAATGGCCTGAATCGTATAATGCTGCCAGACACAAATGTGCCAAGGCCATACAGCATAATAAAAAAAGGAAATACGACTGTTCCCCACCCTAACCTGGTAAGTATCATCCCTAATACAAAAAAACTGGCTGCCATACCCGACCACAGGTATTTTATACTATCATCAATATATGTTGTAGCCCTGCTTCTTTTCTCTTCCTTTCTTCCCTGGTAAATAGAAAAAATGATACCGACAATAACCACCAGCCATACCAGGTAATGCTTCTCATAGTTGTAAATATGCTTCAGCACAAACTGCCCGGTACAGGCAAAAAAAGTAAGCCACCCCCAAACAAGGAAATAGATACTGTTATCAGACATGTCCTGCTTTGTTTTGCTTATCATCGTTTGAATAAGCTGCAGGCTTTGCTCGGGTGAAAAGTTTTCTTCTTTCATATAATAGAATTAAAGTAAAAATTCCGGCACTTAGTAAGGGCCGGAATTTTCTTTTATTTTTTATTTAAGCTGAGAAAGAAGATATCCGACTTGCCCTCTTCCCCATTGCGGCTCTATACTATTACCGGGTTTTGAAACCATAAAAATTCCATTTGCCTTTTCGAAAAGCTTTTTTGCTTCATCCTTACTACCACCAAACTGCTCCGGTGTATAAAATTTATCCTGCCCTTCTAAAATATAGATGCGGGGATTGTTGGCATTTAATGTCTTTGCTTTTTCTAATGCCTCTGTTGCCTTGGCACCCTCTGTCATGAATCTTGCCATAGCATTACCCATCATTCTCAGGCTATGTATCATTTTTCTTACACAGTAAATCTCAGAATTATCTTTACTCATTGCTTCAGCTTTATTAAGAAGCCCTTCAGCTTTATCTGCATAAGGATCAGAGATAGCACTATTGTCACCAAAACTGCCATCCTGCGGCATAGACATAGTGCCAGCCATCACATTACAAAAAGCAGCGTAATAGAAAGGTGCCCATTGTGTTTTTTCTGCCTCCGCTATTCTTTCAAATGTATTGCCTAAATCTTTCCAGGCGTCGGCTGAATTGCTGGTGTCGAGCATAGCCACTTTTGGCTCCATGGCTTTTACATATTTTTCACTTTGTGAAAATGTTGCAGTCGCAAGTGTTGTTGTAAAAAGAAATAAAAAAACTTTTTTCATTGTTGTTGTTTTAAAGATTGATAAATATATTTTATTGCTGTTGTTTCAATTTTTCATACTCCTTCTCCACTGCGTTTTCCTTTGGAAACCGGTAGGCTTCAAAGTACTGGATAATAATGGCGATTCCCCAACCAGCTGTAGGCCAAACGGGCCAGGGGATTCCGCTATAGTTCTGGCTCTTACTTCCTAATAACCATATAAGCCATAGAAAAGCATTAATTACAATATAGATAACCAAATCTCTTTTAAAGCCAGCTCTTTTTTTGGCAATAGCCCAGAGTTTGGGGTCTTTTTGTTCTGAAGCTTGTGAATATTGTTCCATACAATTTTATTTACGTGGTTTATAATGCACTATTAATTACTTCGTCGCTTCTGTCAACACCAAAACTGATAAAGGCACCAATAAAGACAAATACTCTTGATGTGGGTGTTATCGCTTCCTTCCTGTAACCATTGTAAGAATAGTTGTAGCCATATGTTTGTTTGATATTGAAAACATTACTTACCTGGAAAACATAAACCGGAAATGATTTGGCATTTTTCTTACCGATTGCCGGCAGATAGTTTAATGCAAAACTTACATTATGAAAATCAGGTATAGTTCCCTGGTCAGTAAATTTATTGTTGCTTCCATCAAACCCGATATTGTAATAAGGTCGGCCACTGGCATAGTTATACGCAAAGTTTACATTCGTCTTTATTTTCTGTACGAACTTTTTCACCACCAATGAACTGGTGTGTTTTGCTGCAAAATTTGGCGCAATGGCAAAAGGGAAGTTCAAAAAATCTCTTTTAGTATCCAGGTAGGAATATGAAATCCAGTAATCGAGATCTTTGATTGTTTTTTTATCCCGCCAGAAAAATTCAATTCCTTTGGCATCTCCAAACCCGTTGTTGTTGATGGCCCCATTCCTGAAGTTGACGATTCCTGTCTTTACTAAGTTGTCATACTTTTTATAAAAAATTTCTGTCCGGAAAGATTGCCCGTTTGCCACTTTCTGATACTGGACTATATAATGAGTGGCTTTCATAAAGTTTAGTGCAACAGATGAGGGCAGGTATCGCCTTTCAGGATCCTGATAAAAGATACCATACGCAACAGATGCCTGGCTTCCTTTTCCTAATTTGTACGCCACTGAAAAACGTGGAGCTATATTCGTCTTATTCAGCAATGAAGAATACTCTATCCTGAATCCGCCTTTTACTGCCAGCGCATTGGTAGCATAAACATCCGCTTCTCCGAATACTGCATTAATATGCCCCTTTATTGTATCAAGGAAACGCTGACCGTTATAAGCTTCATAAACAGATTTATCATTGCCATAATTATACTCTGTTCCAAAACGGATAGCACTTAATCCTTTCAGTCTTTTCTCCAGTACCGCCTTAGCATTGAAATATCCTCCTTTTGTATCCACTCCAAACTTTTTAAACTCCAGGTTTCCAAGTACCACATCCTGCTTACTTTGATTTTGCATGTTGCTGTTGACATCATCTTTGTTGTTGGAATAGGAAATTCCTGTATTAATCTTCCACCCCTTTCCAAGATTTTCCTTCCAGGAGAGGTTATGATAAGAATTTTTATTGCCGATAGCAAACTTGTCTAAGTAACCTAAAGAGTCAATACTGTTTGTAGTAAAAGCCAGTTTATTACTGCTGAAGTAGCCGTAATATTTTATTATCCCCGTCTTCGATGTCTTGATACGAAAGTTAGCATCCAGGTTATGAGTGGTTGGCACTTTTGAAAAATCCTGTCTTTGTTTGATGATTGCAAATGCCAGGCTCAGGTCGGTGTAACTATAGCTAAAACCCCATGATGATTTTTTATCTTTTGCAAGGTTTTGATACCCTGCACTGCCACTCAAAACAGTGATGCCCAAATTGGCGGAAGACTGTTCCGGCAAATCAATAGATTCAAGAATTAATGCAGAAGAAAGTGCCTGTCCGTATAAGGCTGAATAGCCACCGGTACTAAATACTGTTCCTTTAAAAAGAAATGGAGAGAAGCGGCCAAACTGCGCAATATTGGGTACACTACTGAAAAAGAAATTATTTACCAATGTACCATCAATAAATGTTTTTGTTTCGGCAGCGGTACCACCACGAACAAAAAGGCCTTCACTTTCACCTATCTGCTGTGCACCGGGCAATGTTTTTAAAGCCCCTGTTATATCTCCATTGGCACTGGCAGTTGTTACAATATCAATCGGATCTAAAACGGCGGCAGCTTTTTTTCTGTCACTGGCTTCAAACGTTCCGGCGGAAAGAATAACGGCTGTTAATTCACTGATTTCTTCTTTGATGGTAACATCAATAGTTACTACGCCTGTTGCAAGGTTTACTTTTTGCTCAATCGTCTTATAGCCAATAGAGCTTATTACAAGCAACTGCTCTCCTTTCTCTGTAGTTTTGAAAGAATATTTTCCGGTTGAGTCAGAAGTGCCACCATCATAACTATCTTTTATTGAAATACTAACGCCGCTAACAGGTTTTGCCTTATTATCTTTTATCACTCCTTTTATGGTAACCTGTGCTGATAAGGTTTGAAGTAAACCGGTTACCAGCAAAATCATCAATGCAAATTTCAAATGTCTCATAGCAAAATTCATCTTTGGAGCACAAACATAAAGTAGTTTATATTATAAACCAAATTATTTTAAAACAAAAAAAGCCGCCCCGCTGATGCGAGACGGCCGGAACCCCTATCAAATTATTTTATTGCATTACTATTTTAATCTTGAACCTTTCTTGCTTTTGGTACCTGTTGCAGGTAATAAGTAAGTGGCCTTACTCCTGTTGTACGTTTATTTGCTGATTGTTACAGTCAGAGTTTCAGAATACTGAGATGTACCATCCACACCTACAGAACGTAGCCTGTAGTAAACAGCAGTTGATTTTATTTTGCTGATATTATCTGCAAAAGAATAGTCAGACTTAGCAGTAGTGTTACCATAAGTAAATACCAGGGCGGCATCTTTAAAAATTACACCATCGGTGCTTTTCTCAACCATAATGTAGTTAAGGTTGGTTTCTGTTTCAGTTGACCATTTTAAATCAACTTTATTATTATTGGTATTGTTAACTGAAGCGGTGAAGGCAGCCAGTTTAACAGGAGATATGCCTTTAGATGAAGAACGGGCATTAGCAACTAAACTTAAAACTGATACTAAAAGAACCAGGGTTGACTTCAGAAGATTTTGCTTAAGGGTTACAAGAGTTTTCATCGTTTTCGTTTTAGGGGTTCAAGATTAAAATAGTACGGTTGTGTTCTTTTGAACTTGTCCTTAAGATTGCAATGAAACCGATAAGTGAGAGTTGAAACAGACCGGAAAATAATTTTCCGTTTTGAGAAGAGTTTGTTTCAGGGTTCGGATTCGTCGTTTTCTAAGGGATTGTTCGATTGTGATACAAACATACTACTTAGTTTTTTTACTTGCAAGCTTATCGTAGTTTTTTTCGTAAAAAAAACTTTATTACCCTTAGTAGTTTTACGATTTCATCTTTGTATCAGTTAGCTGTTAATTAAAAACTCGTATTGTAAATAAAAAATATTGCAGTGGTTGCAAAGTAAGCTCAGCCTGGTGTTGCTTATATAAAATTCATTAGCTGCAATTGGTTAAGCTGTTAGAGGTCCTTTACTTTGAGATATCTTATTAAATAGTGATAGCTTATAGAAAATAAGAAAGCCGTCAGGCTGATGCTTGACGGCTTTCTTAACCAAAAAGTCCGGAACGTTATTATCCTTATCGCTTATTTATTTGTTTTAATGATACGAACCTCAGAAGAGAGATTTTTACTATCTGTACTTATAGAGATGATCCTGTAGTAAACAGCACCTGAAAGTAATCTGGTGATATTATCTGCAAAAGCATAATCTGATTTTGAAGTAGTATTGCCATAAGCAAATACCAGGGCTGCATTGCTAAAGTTGATACCATCAACACTTCTTTCTACGATGAAATGACTAAGGTCAGTTTCAGTTTCAGTTGACCATTTTAAATCAACCTTCTTGCTATTATTAGTATTAACAGCCGCAGTAAATGAAGTTGGTTTTGCAGGAACTATACCGTCTGCTGCGTTAGCATTTATACTTAAAGCTGATATTAAAAGAACCAGCACTGATTTCAGAAGATTTTGTGTAAGAGTTTTCATCGTTTTCGTTTTAGGGTTAAGGATTAAAATGGTACGTTTTGTTCTTTTGAACTTGTCCTTCAGAGTGCAATGAAAACCGATAAGTGAGAATTGAAACAAAGTGGAAAATTATTTCCTGTTGAGAGAGGTTTGTTTCAGGGTTCGGATTTCGTCGTTTTCTAAGGGATTGTTCGATTGTGATACAAACATACTACTTAGTTTTTTTACTTGCAAGCTTATCGTAATTTTTTTCGTAAAAAAAACTTTATTCCCACTCGTAGTTCTACGATTAATAAGTAGAAACATTTAGTTATCAATCATGTATTGAAATATCACTTATAAAAAAACTGTAGTCCTGAAATAAAAAAGACCTCAAATAAAAATTTGAGGTCTTGCAAAGCGGTTAAAAAATATTTTATCTCTCGTTCTTTAATAATTTCTGATACGTTGTACCGGTTTTCGTATCGGTTATCTCTACCAGGTAAATACCGGCAGGTAACTGTTCAAGATTTGTCACTGTTATTCTTGTTATTCCTTTGTCTGCAGACTGGGTGGTTCTCTTTATGCTTCTTCCGCTTACATCTATCAGGTTAACATCAATAGTAGTTGCCTTTTCAATGGTGATACTTATATTAATAGATGACTGGAAAGGATTAGGCCATATTATTACACCAGGCTTTTGAGACAGCCTTACTGACACTATATTACTATATTTTGATTTTCCATCAATATCATAAAGTTTAACCCTGTAGTAAACAACGGGATGCTGTGTAAGGCTGCTGATATTATCCTGCAGTTGGTACTCCTTTTTAACGGTACTGTTTTTTGCTGCTGCAACCCGGAAGCCTGTTGCAGTATAATTAACATTGTTCACACTTCTTTCCACAACAAAATAGTTAGTATTATTTTCAGAAAGGGTTGACCATTTGATGATGGCATTATCACCATTAAGGTTTGCAACGGCAACAAGGCCTTCGGCAGGCAATAACCAAAACCAAATAAGGGTGTATAGTGCTGGAGTTGGATCTTTCATCAATGCCGCATCAATATAAGAGTAGCGGAATGATATGGTGCTGTCACCAATCGTTGCAGTAGTAACTTTTACATTTAGTAATGAAGGATTAAAACTGGCGATGGTATATCCATTGGTAAGCAAAACCCCATTATAGTATAATTCAGCATTATCAGGAATTGTATCTATTCTTACTCTGCGGGAAGTAAGGACTCCCCCACCAGGATAATCTTCGGGATCTATGCCTGTTAAAACGGGAGGATTCATTCCACCATCTAATGTTATTACTTGATTTATAGATGGATGATTTATTGATGTAAGGTGCGGATAGGAATCAGGTAACCGTTCAATACCAAAATTCACATTTGTTACATTAGTTGCATTTGTCCGAACATCAATCCTAACAACAGGTGTTCCACTTTTTATTCCGGTTCCTGCTCCGTTATTAGTTCCATAATTATCACCGGTAGGTATCCATATATTTAATAAACCGAATGTAGCCGGTGCAATAGTAAAGAGTGCGGAATCAATAACAGACAGTACAACAGTATAATCTGTATTTACATCTGCCAGCGGGAATGAATACTGCCCGTTTACCGGGTTCACCGTAGTTTTAAAGGCGATGCGCCCTGTCACATCAGTCAGGTAGGCGTACACGGTAGCGCCACTCGGCGTTGCAATAAACGGACCGTTAACAGTAGCGTCAACTAATCCATTATTATCATTAAGCAAAGTACCACTGATTGAGACACTTGATTTGGCAATACCAAAATCAAATTGGGTACTACAGGTAGCTCCGTTGGCAAAGGAGGAAGTCCTTTGAGCGACAGTAGTATTATAATAAGTAGCCGGAATGGTTGATGGATCCAGTTGTGTTATATAGCATTGATTATATTTTAAGAACTGTATTTTGACATTGTCTATATATAAAGTATCGTTATCGTCCACATTGTTATTCGTTAAAAATCTTATCGCACTGTTAGCATTGACATAAGGGGTAAGTTCCTGGTTATACACTGTAACATAGTTAGCATCTACAGCACCGTTACCCGCAATAGTAAAAATGGTGGTATAAGTTGTTCCATTATATGCCTGCACTAAAACATCTTCCCCGGAGCTTAATGCTGTTTTCCGGCGGTAATCGAAAGTAAGGAAGGCTTTTGTCGCACCGCTCAGGTTAATTGACCTGGTAGCAGACACATTATTATCTTTTAAACGAAGACCAAAACTAAATGCGCCATCCTTTACAATCTCTGCATCTGTATTTGCAGCAGATTGAGAAGTATTGCAATACCCCGTGGAAGGATCTCCTGCATCTACCCAGTTAGAAGCCCATGGAGAATCACCATCTGTACCACTTGCACATGTACTCACCCCTCCTGTGCCATCAAAATCATCTTCCACAATTTTTTCAGGGTACCTGGTAAACTGGTAATAGCCGGAGCTGTCAACAGTTACAGAATCAACCAATTCATTGGTATTAATAATACTATTACAATTTCCGTCTGTATATAAATAACTTTTTGCGCCAACAAATACACTACCCCCGTCATTATTCACCCCATCTTTATTTATGTCAAGGAATGCCTGGCCAGAAATGATATTTTGATTACTGTTAGACGGACAGGCCCCTATTCTTATAATCACCGTGGCCATATCACAAACTATCGGCGACGGGGTAGAACAAACCCTGTATTCAAAAGTATCTAACCCTGTATATCCTGCATTAGGTCTGTAAATAACAGTACCATTTGCATTGATACTTACAGTACCCCTAGACGGTTGA
>JAJAZO010000428.1 GCA_026785745.1 Chitinophagaceae bacterium
GATTTAGATACATTGGTTCCCAATCCTTATGTCGCAGGTAAATCTGTGTTTGGTGGTTATTGCGGCCCTGCTGTAAAACCTATTGCTCTAAAGTTTCTTACTACTATTGCACAAGATGACTTGACAAAGAAAGTTCCTATCTCCGGTATTGGCGGTATCAGCACCTGGAAAGATGCGGTAGAGTTTATGTTGTTGGGTGCAAGCAATGTGCAGGTATGTACAGCTGCTATGAAACATGGTTTCCGAATCATTGAAGATTTGTGCGAAGGGCTTAACAACTGGATGGATGAAAAAGGTTTTAAAAAACTGGATGATTTTATTGGCAAATCTGTTGACACTATCACTCATTGGGAAGACCTCGACATCAATTATCACCATATTGCTAAAATAAACCAGGATAAATGTATTCACTGCGGCCTTTGTTATATAGCTTGTGAAGACACTTCACATCAATCTATCAACCTTGAATATGGCAACCCTTACAATAAGTATACTATCAAGGAAGAAGAATGTGTTGGTTGTAATTTATGCGAATTGGTTTGTCCAGTTGATGATTGTATCACCATGGAAGAACATCGTGTAGCTCCCGAATATATTAACTGGATCGAATGGCAGAAAAGAGGTTTGCCGCTAAATGACCATTAAAAAAGGGTAATCATTTTTTCAAAATGACTACCCTTATACCAAAAGAGTCGGGACGACAAGATTCGAACTTGCGACCACTAGACCCCCAGCCTAGTACGCTACCGGACTGCGCTACGTCCCGAACATAATAACTCAGCAGAATATTTATTGGAAAGGCTAAAGTAGGGCTTTTTGCCATTTTTCTGTACCAAAAACAACCTTTATCTTCGCCCCTTAATGAAAATACTCATTAAGCAAGCCAAAATTGTTGACCCCTCCTCTCCTTTCAACGGACAATTAACCGATATTTTTATTGCAAATGGAATGATTACCAAAATTGGTAAATCAATAACTGATAAAGGCGAAAAAGAAATTACGATTGAAGGATTATGTGTGTCCCCCGGATGGGTAGATGTGTTTGCCAACTTTGCTGACCCAGGTTATGAATTCAAAGAAACATTGGAAACAGGTGCTGCAGCTGCTGCTGCTGGTGGTTACACCGATGTGCTGGTGATTCCCAATACCAACCCCGTTAACCATAATAAAGCTGGTATTGAATACATTGTTCAGAAAAGTAAATCATTACCGGTAAACATTCATCCAATCGGTGCTATTACAAAAAACACCGAAGGAAAAGAACTGGCAGAAATGTATGATATGAAAGCCAGTGGTGCCATTGCATTTGGTGATGGAATCAACTGCGTTCAATCAGCCGGTTTGCTGGTAAAGGCTTTGCAATATGTAAAAGCATTTGATGGCATAATAATACAAATGCCTGATGATAAAAGCATCAACCCGCATGGATTGATGAATGAAGGAATTATTTCTACTCAATTAGGGCTACCAGGCAAACCTGCAATGGCTGAAGAGCTGATTGTTGCCAGGGATATTAAACTGACCCGGTACGCAGAATCAAAACTTCATTTCACCGGGGTGAGTACAAAAAAATCGCTGGAGTATATTAAAAGAGGTAAAGAAAGTGGAGTTGCCGTCAGTTGTTCTGTCACCCCTTATCATCTTTTCTTTTGTGATGAGGATTTGCAGGAATATGATTCCAACCTCAAAGTAAACCCGCCACTACGCACCAAAGAAGAAAGAGATGTTTTAAGAAAAGCGGTGGCAGATGGCACTGTTGATTGTATTGCTTCGCATCATCTTCCGCATGAATACGACAGCAAAGTATTGGAGTTTGAATATGCTAAGTTCGGTATGATTGGTTTGGAAACAGCTTATGCAGTTCTCCAAACTTCTGTTCCTTCGGTTTCTCCGGAAAAATGGGTGGAACTTTTGTCCATCAATCCCCGCAAATTATTTGGATTGGAGCAAGCAACTATAAAAGAAGGAAGCAATGCATCACTAACATTATTTGAGCCGAATAAAAAATGGACAGTTACCGAAAAAGATATTTTTTCAAAATCAAAGAACTCTCCTTTTATTGGAAAAGAACTTACTGGAAAAGTAACTGGCATTATTAACGGAAACCAAGCTGTATTACCCTGATTAAATTATGAAACTATCCCCTGCCATTAAAGCAGTAATCACCGCAAGTATTATGATTGCTATTGCACTCATCACATACTATTCAGGCTTACCCGCCAATTCTCCTTTCCAGTATTTAATTTATGCAGTGTATGCCCTGGGAATAACATGGACAGTAGTTGCTTACCGGAATGCTGAATCATTTACCGGCAAATTTGGTGGACTGTTCAACCAGGGATTCAAATGTTTCATAGTTGTCACTCTGCTAATGGTAGCTTTCACCGGAATATTCAGTAAAATGCACCCAGAGTTTGCAGAAGAGTCAGCCAAGTTGTATAAGGAAGAATTGGTTTTAAATGCAAAAGACAAGACACCATCCGATATTGAAGAAGATGTGGCGAGGTATAAAAAGGGATACACCCTAGCACTTATATACGGATCAATTTTCGGATATTTGATAATTGGGGCGGCAGTAACCGCTGTCACATCGCTACTTTTAACCAGGAGAAAATAATCAATGGACTTATCCATCGTCATACCATTATTGGATGAAGCAGAATCGCTGCCGGAGCTAACGGCATGGATTGAAAAAGTAATGACTGAAAATAAATTCAGCTACGAAGTTATTTATGTGGATGATGGCAGCAGCGATAACTCATGGGAAGTAATTGAGCAGTTAAGGTCAAAGAATCCGAATATTAAAGGCATCAAGTTTCAACGCAATTATGGCAAATCTGCCGGATTGAATGAGGCATTCCGTGCTGCCACTGGCGATGTGGTGATTACAATGGATGCTGATTTACAAGACAGCCCCGACGAAATTCCTGAATTAAGAAGAATGGTAATAGAAGACGGCTATGATTTAGTTAGCGGCTGGAAAAAGAAACGCTACGATAATACACTGACAAAAAATATTCCTTCCAAATTCTTTAATGCTGTTACCCGGAAAGTATCAGGCATTAAACTGCATGATTTCAATTGCGGATTAAAAGCATACAGTCACCGGGTAGTAAAAGGTGTGGAAGTGTATGGCGAAATGCACCGCTATATTCCGGTGTTGGCAAAATGGGCCGGGTTTAAAAAAATTGGTGAGAAAGTAGTTGAGCACAGTGCCAGGAAATATGGTATTTCAAAATTTGGCTGGAGAAGATTTGTGAATGGCTTCTTAGATTTACTTTCCATCACCTTTGTTGGAAAATTTTCAAAAAGACCCATGCACTTCTTTGGTTTGTGGGGATCCCTTTTTTTTATGGCCGGCATGGGTATTTCCATTTACCTCGTCATTTCAAAAATTATTGATTCCAATTTTGCATTGACTAACCGACCCGGTTTTTTCCTGGCATTAACTTCACTCATTATAGGTATGCAGTTATTCCTTGCTGGCTTTATCGGCGAGTTGATTTCCCGAAATTCCCCCAACCGGAATGCCTACTTAGTTGAAAAGAAAACTGGTCTTTAATGGCGAAGGTCATCATCATAGGGCCGGCCTACCCGTTGCGGGGCGGAGGATTAACGACATTTAATCACCGGCTTTCAAAAGAATTAACTACACAGGGACATGATTGCCAGATTTATTCTTTTTCCCTTCAATACCCATCTTTTCTTTTTCCTGGCAAAACACAATACAGCGATGAACCTGCACCAGAAGGTATCATTATTAAATCGGTGATCAATTCTATAAACCCTTTTAACTGGATAAAAGTCGGTAACCGGCTTAAAAAAGAAAAGGCGGATATAATTATTGTCCGCTTCTGGTTGCCATTGATGGGGCCTGCTCTTGGTACGATATTGAGAAGAGTAAAAAAAAATAAGCATACAAAAATTATTTGCCTTGCTGACAATGTAATACCACATGAAAAAAGAATTGGCGACAAACCCTTCACCCGTTATTTTCTGAAAAGCTGTGATGCCTTTATTACCATGAGTGAAAAAGTGCTGGCTGATTTGCGGTTATTTCAAAAAACCATGCCTGATGGCAGGCAGGCAAAACCAGCTTACTTAGTTCCTCACCCTTTGTATGATAATTTCGGGGCAATTATATTACGGCAAGATGCAAGAACCCATCTTAACCTTCCGCTAAATGAAAAAATAATTTTATTCTTTGGGTTTATCCGGAAATATAAAGGACTTGATTTGCTATTTGAAGCAATGGCCGATGAACGAATAAAGAATGCTGGTATAAAGTTATTAGTTGCCGGGGAGTTTTATGAAGAGGAGAAAAAATACCGGGAACAAATTGACTTATTGGGAATAAAAGACCAGCTTATGCTTAAAACGGATTTCATTCCCGACAGTGAGGTAAAATATTATCTCTGTTCGGCAGATGCAGTGGTGCAACCTTATCGTAACGCCACACAAAGCGGTGTAAGCCCCCTCGCCTATCATTTTGAAAAGCCCATGATTGTTACCAACGTTGGCGGATTGCCAGCCCTGGTGCCGCATGAAAAAGCAGGGTTAGTTACAGAACCTGAACCAAAAGCCATTGCTGAAAGTATTCTTAAATTCTATCAATTAGGCGAAGACTATTTTATTCCTCACCTTCGCACAGAAAAACAGAAATATAGCTGGGAGAATATGGTAAATAGCATTTTTCAGTTAGCAAATGATATAAAGAAATAATGGATAATAAAATAAGGGATATCATTCAGGCGTCGATAGATACTAAGCTACATTTATTGCAAAACGATGAACTATTGACAACCATTGAAAAAGTAGTTGATGTAATCACTACCACATTTAAAAATGGCAAAAGAGTTTATTTATGTGGCAATGGAGGCAGCGCAGCCGATGCACAGCACCTCGCTGCTGAATTTTCCGGCCGGTTTTATAAAGACAGAAAAGCTCTGCCTGCGGAAGCACTACATTGCAATACATCCTATTTAACATCCGTTGCCAATGATTATGGCTTTGATAATGTCTATTCAAGAATGATTGAAGGTATTGGACAAAGTGGCGATGTATTGATTGGGCTTTCCACTTCTGGCAACTCAGCCAATATTATTAAAGCATTTGAAGCAGCAAAAGAGAAAGGCGTTATCACCATTGCTTTTACAGGCAGCTCCGGTGGGCAAATGAAGTCAATCAGCGATTACCTTATTAATATCCCATCTACTGACACGCCAAGAATACAGGAAAGCCACATTATGATTGGTCATATCATCTGCGAGTTAGTCGAACACAACTATTTCAAGTAATTATAATGCAGCAACCCCCTCTCAATTTAAAAGCGGTTGATAAAAGCTGGACACTATTCTTAGACCGTGACGGTGTAATAAATGAAGACAAGGTTGGCAGTTACATATTCACCCCCGACGAGTTCGTCTTTATGAAAGGGGCACCTGATTTCTTTAAGGAATTAACGGATAAATTCGGTCATATCATCGTTGTTACCAATCAGCGGGGCGTAGGCCGTGAGTTGATGACAGAAGATGATTTAACAGCTATTCATAAAAAAATGACCACAGCCATAAATGCCGCCGGTGGCGAAATTGACGGCATCTATTATGCTACAGCCATTAATAATGATGACCCTTTTCGAAAACCAAATCCGGGTATGGCATTTAGAGCAAAAGTCCATTTCCCAGACATTGATTTTGCTAAATCCATCATGATCGGCAATAAATTAAGCGACATGAGTTTTGGTAAAAATGCCGGGATGTACACCATATTTGTAGCCACTACCAACCCCGAAGTACCTTTCCCCCACCCCGATATTGACCTGAGGTTCGGTTTGTTACAGGATTTTGTCAAAGCTTTATAAGCCCTCACAAAATTTTACAACCCTTTCGGCGTTTCAACCATCTGTATTAAACTGTAACTTAGTCTGATAAACCCGATAGCTCTCCGGTCTAAAAAATAATCCTGGTGAAAAAAATATTGATAAAATTCTCTTTCTTATTCTTCCTGTTACTCTCTTTTGCTATGGTTTCATTTTCGCAGAAACTTACTTCTGCGGATATGAAAAAAATGAGGGCTAAAGAAGATACGCTGAAGGACTATTCTTTTTACCTGAACACCGATAGTCTTCCCGCAGACAGGATGATTTCTGACAGTTCGTTTACCAAAACATTAGTCAGGGCATTACAGATAAAAAATTCCTTTTACTACCCGTTTGATTCGGTAATTGGTATTTCAAAACTATATGCGCCGGATACTTCTTTCCGGATATTCACCTGGGTTATTGCCTTCGATGATTATTATGTAAGACAAAAAGGTGCTATACAATTCCGGACACCCGACGGGTCATTAAAACTATTACCCCTCAGAGATTTTTCAGAATTTACCACTAAGCCGCTTGACTCAGTTCGCACAAGAAGCAACTGGATCGGTGCCATGTATTATAATATTATAAAGACACAGCACAAGGGCAAAAATTATTACACCCTATTCGGGTTTGATAATAACAGTGCCATGAGCAGTATGAAATGGATTGAGGTATTAACTTTTAATGAAAAGAATGAACCAATTTTTGGCGGTCCTTTCTTTAGCTATGAAAAAGACACAATACCCAAACCAACGCAATACCGGTTCAATATTGAATTTAAAAAGGGAGCCAGAGTGCTGGTTAATTATATTGAAGATTTGAAAATGATCCTGGTTGACCATTTAGTTTCTGAGAACGATGATACTGATAACCAGTGGACATACATTCCGGACGGCGATCAGGAAGGTTTTAAATGGGAAAACGGCAAATGGGTGCACATTGACAAAGTATTTACTTATAAACTACAGGACGGACAAGCACCAATAGGTGATCCGCTGCTCGACCCCAAAGGCAACCGGGATGAAAAAAAGTTGCAGGAAAAAACAGACAAGAATAAGACTAAGGAAAACGGAAAAATTCCGGTCAACTACGACAACTAAGCTTTCTCCTTACCTCTTCCAGTTTCACCCTGCTTTGGCTACTTGTGCTACGTAGGGTTTAGGTAACACTGCCTTAAAACAAATCCCGAAGTAGTATCTTTATGGCCGATGGCAAAATTCACCACCACAATTCATCCACCTTCCGGCTTTTCGCTGGGATTGAAAGAGTTATGGCAATACCGGGAGCTGTTTTATTTCTTTACCTGGCGGGATATTAAGGTAAAATATAAGCAAACATACCTCGGTATTTTGTGGGCATTGTTGCAGCCGCTGGGCATGATGCTCATCTTTACATTTCTTTTCTCCAAAACCTGGAAAATTGACACTACCCCGGTTCAATATCCCATTTTTGTTTTAGCTGGCCTGATTCTCTGGAACCTTTTCAGTGCATCCGTTTCTCATGCGGGTGAAAGCATGATAAAAAATGCCAACATCATCAGTAAAATCTATTTTCCGAGATTAATAATTCCCTGCTCGTCCATACTTGTTGCTTTCTTCGACTTCCTGATGGGGTTGCTGATCTTTATTGTGTTTTGTATTGTTTATCAACAACCAGTTGATTGGTCTGCTATAATTTATTTCCCTGCAGGAATTATTTTGGTTTTACTGGCAGCATTTGGCACCGGTACTTTTTTAGCAGCCTTAAATGTTAAGTACCGTGACTTTCGATATACTATACCTTTTCTGATGCAGTTCTTGTTTTTTGCATCACAGGTTATTTACCCTTTACAAGTGGTGCAGCAAACATGGTTAAAATATATTTTAGCAATTAACCCGGTAAATGCTGCCATAGAATTATTCAGGTATCCGTTATCCGGCTACCCTATTGATGGAAATATCATTATGATTGGTACTGCCAGTACTTTTATTATTTGTTTCATTGGCCTTTATTATTTTAGAAAAACAGAAGCATTCTTTGCTGACCTAGCCTGATGCCACCGATTATTGAAATACAAAACCTGGGCAAACAATATAAGCTGGCTGTTGCAGAACCTTATATGGCATTGCGGGATGTTATCAGCAGTACTGTAAAAAACATGCTTCGTTCTGATAAAAAAAAGTCGGAAAAATTCTGGGCCTTGCAGGATATTAATTTGGATATTCAGCCCGGAGACAGAACGGGCATTATTGGCCGCAATGGTGCAGGGAAAAGTACTTTATTAAAAATTATCAGCAGAATTACTCCTCCCACTACCGGCAAAGCCATCATTCGGGGAAGAGTTGGAAGTCTGCTGGAAGTCGGCACTGGCTTTCACCCTGAACTTACCGGAAGGGAAAATATTTATCTCAATGGTTCAATACTCGGTCTTAAAAAAACAGAGATTACCCGGCAGTTTGATACGATAGCTGATTTTAGTGGTGTAGAAAGATTTATTGATACTCCTCTTAAACACTACAGCAGTGGTATGCAACTGCGGCTTGCTTTTTCTGTTGCCGCCCACCTCGATCCTGAAATTTTACTGATTGATGAAGTGCTGGCTGTTGGCGATTTAGAGTTTCAAAAAAAATGCCTGGGAAAAATGGAAGAGGTGAGTAAAAAAGATGGCAGAACAATTTTATTTGTAAGTCACAACATGGACAGCATCAGGAAATTTTGTCCGACAACTATATTAATGGATGGAGGAAAAATTATCAGCATTGGAAATACCGAAAAGATAATCAACGAATATGTGGCGAAGCATCTGGAAACAAAAGCAGAAATGGTATGGGAAAACGGTGCAAGTTCTTATAACAAAGAAGTAACCCTGAACCGGGCTTATTTGCACAATGAAAATGGAACTGTTATTTCCCGGTTTGATACAACAGAGAAAGTAGGAATTACATTGGAATATCAAGTATTGAAAGATGATGCAATGTTTACCCATGGCATCAATCTTTATAACCAGGAGAACACTAATATTTTTAATTCACATGATGTGACTTCGGCCATACGATTAGAAAAAAGGAAAAAAGGAAATTATAAAGCCACCGCCTGGATACCCGGTAACTTATTACCGGAAGGAATTTTTACACTCAGTGTCGCATTGTTTCTCCCTAACCCGCTGGACATACTGGTGCATGAACATGATGCATTGAGTTTCGAAACCTATACGGATTTTTCAAAATTATCGGCACGGGGAAATTATGCAGATGATTTTCCAGGTGTGGTGCGGCCATTAATTCCGTGGGAGGCCATTAAAACAAATTGATATAGCTATGTCTTTTTTTTCAAGAAATACAAACTTTAAACTAAAGGATATTGAAGCAGGCCATTTTCATGTGGCTTATAAAGGTGTGCCGGCTATCAAATGCCCGTTTGATTATGTGCTTTACCAGATGCTGATTTGGGAGGTACAACCTGACCTAATAATAGAGATTGGTACTAATAAAGGTGGCTCTGCACTTTATCTTGCTGACCTGCTGGAGTTAAATAAGAAAGGGGAACTACATACTATTGACCTGTCGGTGAATGAAGAAGATGCTTCTCTGCTTTCACATCCCCGTATTAAAGTGTATAAACATGGTTTCATGAATTATGATACCAGTATTTTATCAAAGTATGAAACGATACTCGTTATTGAAGACGGGCCACACACTTATGAAGATACGCTGGCTGCATTGCATAAATTCTCTCAGTTTGTATCTAAGAATTCCTACTTCATTGCTGAAGATGGAATTGTGAGTGAATTAGGAAGAAAGAAAGAATTTAATGGCGGACCGCAAAAAGCCATTTCTGAGTTTCTGAAAAAAAACAGCAACTTTATTATAGACAGAAAGTGGTGTGATTTTTTTGGTATCAATGCCACTTTCAATGTAAACGGTTATCTAAAAAAAATATATTGATAAAAAGATGAAAAAAAGTAAAAAGTGGACCGGAGAAAGACTGGAAACCAATATTTATAATGAAACATCAATAGAGCATCTGCACAGGTATGCCCTGGCCATTGAATTATCTCATAACAAAAAAATACTTGACATTGCAAGTGGTGAAGGATATGGATCAAACCTGTTAGCTAAAGGTGCAAGCCATGTTACTGGTGTTGATATTGATGCCGGTGTTATACAAGTAGCAATAGAAAAATATAAAAGACAAAACCTGGATTTTATTACAGGAACTGTTGAAAATATTCCTGCTGCAGACAAACAGTTCGATGTAGTTGTAAGTTTTGAAACACTTGAACATATTACCAACCATGACAGAATGATTTCAGAGGTTAAGAGAGTACTGCGGCCAGATGGGTTAATCATCATTTCAACACCAAATAAGAAAAATTACAGCGACAAACACAGCTATAAAAACCCTTTCCACCTGAAAGAACTTTACCCGGAAGAGTTTGGCGACTTGTTAAAGAAATATTTTAAAAATGTCCTGGTATTCAGCCAGCAAATTGCGTTGTCTTCAGTCATTACGATAGCAGATGCAAATGGCCTCAAAATATATAAAGGGGATTACGATGCAATAAGAACTGATAATGCGGAAAACCCACTCTACTGTATAGCTTTGGCATCTGACGAACTGTTACCGGAAATCAGTAATAGCCTTTTCAATGGCGAATCTATTCTTGCTAAAGCATTATCAGAGAAAGAAAACATGGCAACAAAAACTTTCACTTATAAATTTGGACATACAATTCTCTATCCTGCCAAGATGCTCAAAAGACTTTTCAAAAAGAAGAAATCACAAGAATGATAAAGGTTTCTGTCATAATCCCTAACTACAACCATGCTAATTTTTTGAGAGAACGGATCAATTCGGTGTTAGCTCAAACCTATTCTCCTGCAGAAGTAATTATTCTCGATGACCATTCTTCCGATAAAAGCCGTGAAGTAATTGAACAATACAGAAGCAATCCCCAAATAAGCCAGATTATATTTAATGAAGAAAACAGCGGATCTCCTTTCAAACAATGGAAAAAAGGAGTACTGCAGGCCAAAGAAGATTGGGTGTGGATAGCAGAAAGTGATGATATAGCAGACAAGCTATTTCTTGAAACTGCCAACAAGGCGATTCAACAAAATTCCGGCACAGGTATTTTTTATTGCGATTCTGAATGTCGTTCAGAAGGTAATACACCACAGCGATATAAATTCTTTGCAGAGCTAAAGAATAAGTTTTTCAAAACAACCAAATGGTCCGCCGATTACAATTTAAAAGGTGAAGATGAAATAAATGAAAACCTGAAATTTGTGTGTACAATCAACAACACCAGTGCCGCTATCTTCAGGAAAGAACTTTTACTTAACATTCTCAACAAACTGGAAACGTATATCTATCATGGTGATTGGTATTGCCAGCTTGCTGTGGCCTTTCATACAAATATTTCATATAGTGCTAAAGCACTGAATACTTTCAGGATGCATGAGAATAGTTTCCTCCGGCATACAAACGCTTCACAAAGCAAGCTGGAATGCTTCAGGATACTTGACTATTTATACAAGCAGGATTCCGTCAGTTCTAAAAAGAAGGTCATTGATTTTTTCACACTTCAATATCTTGGTTTTGGCTTTATGAAAAATGGTTATCGTTATGGGAAAAACCTCTTCGCTTCCTATGCAGCTATCAATAAACCCCTTTCACGGAAGGTGTTCAGAAGTCTTATATGGCAAAAATTAACCGGGAAAAAACACCGGGTTATATTTTAGGGAAGAGTTCTGTACTACAATAACTCCCAAAGAAAATTACTCAAAAAAAATAGCTACTTTAGTCCCCATGACCATTTGCATTGCAACCGATTCATTTCCCCCGCATAATTCAGGTATAGCCACCCACAATGCTTACCTGGTAAAGCTTTTGCAGGAAGATGGTCACAAAGTGGTAGTACTAACCGTTGATTTTACACTGCTTAAATCACCGGATGCAATCAAAGAGGAAGACGGCATAACAATAATCACATTGAATGAAAGTTATAACACACAGTTCAGATATTATAGCCAGTTTATAAAATCGGGCAACCGGGAAGCCGCTGTGTGGATGAGCCTTGGAGCAGCAATGAGAAAATGGTTGCTTGAAAATAATGCAACATTCAATTTTGATATCATAGAGTTTTCAGACTATGGAGGTTTTGGGATTTTTTTGGTGGATGCCTCGCTGGCACCAACAGTTGCAATGTGTCATAGTATGCTGGCGCAATTCAGCCAGCATGAATTTTATAACCCGGATGAGAACTTATCACTTATCAAATTCCTGGAAACAAATTCAATACAATATGCCGATGCTGTTATTTGCCATAGTCACAGCAATGCGCAGGATATTGAAAAGGGATTCAATAAAAAAGCAATTTATGCCACGGCCGCATGGATCAGTGACAGTATAAACCCTTTAGTCAATTACAAAAACGAATTTCTTGTTGTAGGCCGTTTGAATATTTATAAAGGGGCTTTGATTATGGCTGAAGTAATGAACTTATTACAGCAACAGCACCCGGATATTAAAGTGGTATGGATTGGCGATGACTCTTATACCGCACCGGAAGGATCAATGGTTTCAAAATACATTAAGAAAAACTTCCCGTCGGTCTGGCAGAAAAACTTTATCTGGAAAAAAGGAATACCAAGAAAAGAACTGCTTGATTACATAAATGAAAGCGAAGTGGTTATAATCCCTTCCAAATGGGAAACATTTAATTATGTTGCACTCGAAGCGGCCAATCGGAAAAAGCCAATGATCATTACAAAACAAGCCGGGGTATCGTCCTTATTCATAGCCGGAAAAGAAATTATTCTCGCCGATGCAGATGATATAAATTCAATTGCGGATGCCATGGTAAAACTGAAAAAAGATAAAGAATTAGTTCGTTCATTGAGTAAAAATGTGTTCACAGGGCTTGAAAGAAGTTTTAGTAAAGAAAAATTCCTGGCCGATAGAAATAAAGCGTATGA
>JAJAZO010000429.1 GCA_026785745.1 Chitinophagaceae bacterium
CAGGCCATCAGCACATATGGTCTGCAATAGGTAGTTGCCTTAACCATCCCTGAATTATGCCTGGTTAATCTGGCCTCGACATCAGCACTAAAGCCAATATAATAACGGTTACATTTTTCTGAATATAATATGTATACGTAGTGCATAAAAAAAGCGACTTGCGTCGCTTTTTTGAAAAGTGCCCCGGAACGGAGTTGAACCGTTACCCGCATTGCTGCAGACAGGATTTTAAGTCCTGCGTGTCTACCAATTCCACCACCAGGGCGATGATGTGAAAATTATTTCAAGAACTTTAAAAAATGCCCCGGAACGGAGTTGAACCGTTACGGTTATTGCTGACCATCCCGATATTAATCGGGACGTTGTCTACCAATTCCACCACCAGGGCATATTTAAAAAAAAATCCCTCCACCAAAGGAGGAAGGACTTGGAGCGAAAGACCGGGCTCGAACCGGCCACCCCGACCTTGGCAAGGTCGTGCTCTACCAAATGAGCTACTTTCGCAAGTTTATGTCGTTTGACGTATCCTTAGCCAAATAGGTAAAACCGGCTATTTGATTAAGGTCGTTACAATACTATTAAAGAACTAAAGGGTCGCAAAAATAGGGCATGGGCCCTTTTTAAAAAAATTTTACAGCAAATTATTTATACTTGGGAGTATATAAACTACTTTCCTGTACTGGTGCTTCTACCTTATCGTAACGCTTGGTATAGAGCATATAACAACCGCCAAAAACAAATGCTACAATACAGGCCACCTGCAGGTAAAAAAGAAAAGCGGAAGAGGATACCCAGTTGTGAGTGAAATCACTCTCCTGAATTTTTTGCACTTCCTCGTTATATTCCTGTGGATTAGTCATAGTCCGGTTTTGTGATGCAAAAATAAGGGTTCAATGTAAAAAATCACTTTGTTTTTCCCACAATTTCATCAAAAGACTTCTTCTTTTTACCAAAATGCTGCCAGACCATATTCTTTTGCAAATAGCCCGACAGGGTGCCTTTTTTGGTTAATGGAAAAACACTTTTCTTTTGATAAAAAAGCCACCATTTTATAAAAGCTAATTGTGCCCTTAGAATTGCAACGAAATATCCCCCGTCGCCAGTTAGCAATCCTTTCCATGCCGAAACACCGTCTAAAAAATTTCTTACCGGCACTATCCATAATTTTTTTGAAAAGGGCAGGTTTTTCGACATCATTATCCTGTTATTCCGGAAATTGAGATAGGTCTTTAATGAATTGCCCCTTGGCAATGTACCTCCGCCTACATGATACACCACTGATGATGGGCAGGAATAGATTTTATAACCTGCTAATTGTATCCGCCAGCATAAATCAATTTCTTCCTGGTGGGCAAAAAAATACTCGTCAAACCCTTTCATTTCATGAAAAACTTCGGGACGTATAAATAAAGAAGCACCGCTGGCCCAAAAGATGGGTTCCGTTTGATCGTACTGTCCTTTATCTTCTTCGGTAATATCAAACACCCTTCCTTTGGCAAATGGGTAGCCATACTTATCTAACCAGCCACCGGCAGCACCGGCATACTCAAACATTGTTTTGTTGTTGTAGGAAAGAATTTTTGGCTGGCAGGCAGCAATCGTTTTATCACTTTCCAATAAAGCAACCATCGGTTGCAACCAACCGGGCTGTACTTCCACATCAGAATTTAACAGGAGATAGTAATCGGCTGTTACCAGTTTCAATGCTTCATTGTATCCTTTGGCAAAGCCGAAGTTTTGGTTGAAGCTGATAAGCCGGATGTTCGAAAAATTTGTTTCCAGAAAAGTAATTGAATCATCTGTTGAACCGTTATCAGCTACAATCACTTCATAGTTGATGTAGCTTGTCTGCAACACAGACGGAAGAAACTGTTCAAGGTATTTTCTACCGTTCCAGTTCAATATTATAATAGCAATTTTGGGTGATGGGTTCAAGGTGATTGAAATATTTATTCAAAAATAAGGTAAGCCGGTTTATCCTCGTTAAATTCGAAACATGTTTAGGCAAATATTAAATTGGAGAACATTGCTGGCTTTAGTGGCGATACTAATTGTAAGCGGTACTATCATTTATTCCCGGTACCTGGCTAAAAAGATTGCCAAAGAAGAAAAGCAGAAAGTGGAGCAATGGATAGAAGCAGGAAAATTTCTTTTTAACTCACCGCCTGATGCAGATACCCGGTTGGCTGCAATGATTTTAACGGAGAACAAATCTATACCGATTATTGAAACGGATGAACATGACATTCCTTCCGGCAGTGCAGTAAACCTTGATTCTGCAAAAATTGCCAATGATAGTAACTATCTTAAAAGAAAAGTAAAGCAGTTTAAAAGTGTTCATACTCCAATAGAATGGACTGACCCCAAAGACCCAAAAATTCGTAATCTTTATTACTACGGCGACTCTAAATTGCTGAACGAGGTTCGTTATTACCCTATCATTCAGCTTGCTATTGTAGCATTATTTATTATCATCACCGTTTTTTCTTTACGAAGCAGTTATCGTTCTACACAAAACCAGGTATGGGCTGGTATGGCAAAAGAAACTGCTCACCAGTTAGGAACACCTGTATCATCATTAGAAGGATGGGTAGAGATGTTGAAGGAAACTTCAGGTAATGAAAAGATAGTACAGGAGTTAGGGAAAGATGTTGACCGGTTAAGATTAGTGTCTGATCGCTTCGGAAAAATCGGCAGCATACCACATTTAGAGAATATTGACCTGGTGAACCAGATTAACAGCATGGTGGATTATATGCGGAAGAGGGCTCCTGGTAAAATTAATTTCCTGGTGAATACGCATGGTCAGCAGCAAATTATTGGAAAAGTTTCTGCTCCGTTATTTGATTGGGTGATTGAGAACCTGCTGAAAAATGCCCTGGATGCAATGGAAGGGAAAGGCAGCATTACTGTTGATATTAGCAGCGATGAAAAAGGTGTATATATTGATACCACTGATACAGGTAAAGGAATCAGTAAAAAAAATATAACAAGTGTCTTCAAGCCCGGCTTCACTACTAAAAAAAGAGGATGGGGGCTGGGGTTAAGTCTTTCCCGACGCATTATAGAGCAGTACCACAAAGGACAGATCTTTGTGAAACAATCTGAAATGGGAAAAGGAACTACATTCAGAATTGTTCTGAAAAAATAAACGGCTTACATTTGCAATCCGTTATTATTAAATGACCGGTTGCCCGGGTGGCGAAATTGGTAGACGCACCACCTTGAGGTGGTGGCGCTGGAAACGGTGTGCTGGTTCGAATCCAGTCTCGGGCACAA
>JAJAZO010000430.1 GCA_026785745.1 Chitinophagaceae bacterium
ATCTTATTGGTCACATTTACTTTATTCACTTCACTGCTAACCCTTATTAAATAATTTCCTTTTACAGATAGCTCTGGGAACCTGAATTCTTCTATCTGTGCTGCGCTGTTGATATTTACTTCTTTTGCTGTTACAAGTCTGCCTGAAAGGTCTAACAATTGCACCTGGTAACGGCCTGCTGGTTGCTCAGAGAAGGATAACCGAACCACACCATTGGTAACCGGGTTTGGAAAAACGGATATACCATTCTTTAATGTTACTTCTTCCTGCTGTGTCTTTTTTGCAATGGCATCTGAAACTTCAGTTACCGGCTCTGTTTTGGTTTCTTCTTCTTTTTTATATTTCTTCTTATTAAAAGCAAGATTACCATTGGCAAGATCGGAGGCATTAAATACATCGCCGCTTGAAGAAATTTTTTCTGCCTGCAGTGTGTTAAGGTCAAAACGATAATAACCAACCGTAGATTCTGAACTGGCAATAATTACCTTGCTTCCTTCTTCCACCATTTCTCCATTGGTACTGAAGCCTTGTGGCAATCCTTTAATAGAACCCAGATGTGCGGCTACCTTACTTTCAATATTAATTTTAAAAACATTTCTGTTTGCGGTTACGAGTAATAAATTACCTGCGGCATCGGCCACCATATCACCACCATAGCCACCACGGCTGTGAATAGAGTATTTTGTATTAGCCGCATCATCTGTCAACGCACCGAGGTCAGTAATGGTTGGTTTTTTATCAGTAGTAAAACGGATAAGATTATTACCATCATTCGTTAATGCATAACCATCATCGTCCGAAGCTATCACCATCCGGGTAATTTGGCTGGCTCCATCACCAGCATATTTAGCAGAACCAAATTCTTCATCCTCGAAATAATATATTTTTCCAGACTTCAAATCAATATACCGGAGCTGGTTAATGCTCATGGGAGTGTAGTACAATCTTTCATGTTTTTTATCATAGGCCATAGCAGCGGAGTTCGTAGCAAAAGGCTTGTCTGTCTGTATATTTTGCCTTATAACAACAACCCTCACATGGTTATTAACGTTGGTATTAATGTTGTTTGCCTTTTCAAGTGCCTGGTCAAGGTTTACCACTTTTCTATGAGTAGAATGAGAAGGGGTTACGGTAAAAACATTACCATTTGTGGTAAAAGTAGTAGTAGGTGTTTTGTTGTTGTTCTGATCTTTCTTTACTATGGCTTTCCCTGTTCTTGCATTAAGTGCTTCAGTCTCCTGCTTGCTGTCGTAAATAGTTTTTACAGTTTCACCAGTGGTTACATCCACCATTCTTACTTCCCGCCAGTTTCTACCGCCTTTTTCAGTTGCGGTGATGGCATAGCCGGTTGTTGTTTTTGAAGCTTTGGAGGCCTTTTGTGCTTGTAAAGTTGTAATGAACGAAGTCATTACTAAAAGGAGTAGAATTTTTTGTTTCATCTGTTAAGTTTTTAGTTTTATTAAATTTGGTCAGATGTTTTGCCTGAAAATTTTAGCGGCAGCTTTTAGTAAACTGACAGAAGCTTCCAGGGTTCAATTCATGGCATTAAATTAATTTGGTCCCATTAAACTACGATAATTTTCGTTGTCACAAAAAAATATTGATGAAAACCTCTTTTTGGGGTTTGAATGGAGAAATCGGGAGACTTCGCCGTCAGAAATCGCTATATGTAAAGAAAATATTTTAAATTTAGGGTTGTTCTTATCCTTACCTATTAACCATCACTCATGAAAATGCTCATCAGGCCCTTTCTTTTTATTGCCGTTCTTTTTTTCAGTAGTAAGAGCTACTCGCTGACTATTTATGAGATTACTTATGAGTTTAAGAACCTGACAGAGTTTCCAAAATATACAGCCATGCTGGTAAGGTATGGTAATGGAACCGGGTTTATGCGGATCAGGTATTCTAATAAAGCCAATACTGAAAAATTTGTGGTGGATATGCAGTTTAATGAAGTAGAAGGCCGGTCTAAGATTGATGGCTTACCACATCTTACGATGCAATTCAAAGGAGAAAACCCCAAATACATTGTAAACAGCTCAAAGGAAAAACAGGAGATTTATAACCCGGATGTTTTATGGTTCAAAAAAGAAAGCACCGATAAGAATTTTAAACCATGGGGAGTTACATCTCTGAATTCGGACGGGACATTTGAATATGGTAAAATCCTTTTTGTAAAAGTGATAAATACCGAAGACCTGACTAAGGCATTTGTACAGAATTATTTTTTGCCGACCGAATCTTTCTACACCAATCTTTTCAGTTCAACCAGCACTAATGTGGCAAGCACAAAACCTCCAGTGACTACTAACACCGGCAGTACACCATCACCACCAACTACCGTTGCAACAACACCCACAAAACTTCATTTTGTTTTGGTTGCCAATACAAACGACCCCCGTATTGGCTACAGTGTACAAAAAGATGTTGTAAATATTACCAGCCAAATAAAGGATGTTGCTACTTTTCTTAACCTTCCGTTGAATTTGGTAGAGATCAGCGGAACAAAATTTGGTAAAGCTGGTGTAGAAACGGCGTTGAATAACCTGAAACCCGGGACGAATGACATTGTTATTTTTTATTACTCTGGTCACGGATATAGTAATGATAGAAATGCTAACGAGCAGTATCCTCAGTTTGACCTTCGTCAGAGCCGCTTCGATGATGTACTTGTTGCTACGCTGAACGCCTCTGAAGTGCTTACTAAAATTAAAAGTAAGAATGCCCGTCTCAATCTTGTTATTACGGACTGTTGTAATTCGAGTCTTGGGCTTTTAAAACCCGAAGGAAAGAATTTTGCTTTAACCACAAAATCGCTGATGAGCTGGGAGAAATCTTATTGCTATGACTTGTTTATGAAATCGAAGGGTACTGTTATTGCCACCGCCGCAAAAAAAGGTCAGTATGCTTATGGCAATACAGATGTGGGCGGATATTTTACTTCCAACCTCATAATTTCAATGGAAAAATACCTGAGTAAGTTCCAAACTTCTACACCTACCTGGCAGGAAATTATTGCGGAAGCACAAACAACTACCGTAAGCCTGAGTCTTACTAATATATGCACAGCAAATACCAGTTGCCGCCAGGATCCTGTATATGTTGTAAGTGTAAATAAATAAAAAAATGGTCTCGCCATAGGCGAGACCGGCTTTTAGCTAATAAATATTTTTACTTACTTGTAGAATCTTTTGCCGGCTCTGTCTTAGTGCCTGTTGCAGGAGGCTGCGCACCACTCATCATTTGCATCATTTCATTTGCATCCATATAAGTCCAGTGTTCTACAACTTTACCATCTTTAAACTTTGATACTTCAACTGAAGTACCTGTGTGTGATTGCCCGGCTTTCATACCCCATTCCGGCAGATCTACTTTTGCAGTACCGCTGCCTTTCACCCAGCACATAACATACTCATCATCTGCAAACGTTCTTTGAATATCATTTTTCATATTAGACATCATGTTCGACATTTCGTTAAAATATGCCTTGAGACTGTCCAGACCAACTATGTCACCCTTAGGACCTGCATGATCAACAGCATCCGCTGCAATGTAATCACCGACTTTGCTCCAATCGCCGGTTTCAAACATTTTCATGATGGCATCATTAGTCGCCATGTTTTTTTTAGCTGTTTCAGACATTCCGCCGCTTCCTTCTTTCTTGTCGCTACAAGAGGAAAAAAACAGGAAACTTCCTGCGGAGAGGATAAATAATAATTTTTTCATGTTTTTGTATTTTGGTTTTTAAAAAATGACGGTTAACAGGGTTGTAATCTATTTACAAAGTTCTAAGTAAATTCAGAGGGGGAATTGAAATGTTAAGGTAAAGAACCTTGCTGGATTTCTGCAAAAAAATTAGTGAGTTTTAACCGTTTTCAGCGGGTCTTCATAGATAAATCGCACC
>JAJAZO010000431.1 GCA_026785745.1 Chitinophagaceae bacterium
AGCCCCATTCATCCATGTAATATCAACACTAAGGATAGCTGACACTGTTTCGGGATTCCTGTTTATTTCATGCCAGATGGTAAATCTCGAAAAATCTCTCTTCGCTTTTAACATCATCATATCTATAGTAACAGGGTCATTTAGTCGTATCTCTTTCTTAAAAAATACACTCCTCCCTGAAAATGATCGGCTCTGTTTGCAACTGCTGCATACGTTTCCACGTCAATCCAACCGAACTTAAAAAATCCAGCCGGAAAATGGCACCCCAGTCGTAATAGACTGAATGCCTGAGATGAAAATTTGGGTCCAAATCTGACCAACGGACCTGCACCGGCATTGAAAAGATGTCATATTTTCCAGAATTTGAATACAATGAAATTAAATGATTGGAGGTTTCCAAAATACCATTTCAACCTGTATTTTTGCCAACTTAATCTAAAAGAACCATGAAGAATATTTTTTTATCAGCTATCCTGCTCGTTGCAACAAGTGTGCTGATTGCACAAACTAAACCTGTAACAAAACCGGTAAATAAACCGGTAACTACACCGGTAAACATTTTAAAAACAGCAAATGACTCGGTTAGTTATGTAATGGGAGAAATTGCTGCTTATAATCTTATACAACAGGGGTTGGGAGATGTAAAAATGAATAACGCTATTTTCTTAAAAGCGGTTAATGATATATTGGCTAAAAAGAAGCCGCTTCTGGACGATGCCACAGCAAATGCCTGCATGGGTAGTTACATGGAAAAGATACAGACTGATAAAATAAAACCCACCATTGAAGAAGGAAGAAAATTTTTAGCCCAGAATAAATTAAAATCTGGTGTTAAAACAACCGCTTCAGGCTTACAATATGAAGTAATAAAAGAAGGGACTGGGATAAAACCAACTGCTATTGACACATTTGTTGCTCACTATAGAGGAACACTTTTGAATGGCACAGAGTTCGATGCATCTTACAACAGGGGTCAGCCATTGACATTGGGTGTAAGCCAGGTAATCCGTGGATGGACTGAAGGCTTGCAGCTTATGCCCGTAGGATCAAAGTATAAATTCTATATACCATATGATATTGCGTATGGTGCTATGGGCCAGGGTCAAATACCGGGGGGAGCCATGTTGATATTTGAAGTAGAACTTCTTGATGTAAAGAAAAAGCAGTAGGTCGCTTACGAAAAGTTACCTTTCATTTGCATTATCTGATGGCGGGTTCCCAGCATAATCACTTTCATTCCTGCGATAATTATAGTATCGTCTGAAGGGTTGATAAGGAATCTGCCCTCGGGATCTTTAATCCCAATACAATTGACACCTGTTCTATTCCAGTTTTCAATATCGCCTAATGATTTGCCTTTCAGTATTTCAGGCAGATCCTCATAAGCCAGTGATTCCATGTGAATAGAATGGCCTTGTTCACCAGAAAGAAAATCAATGAATTCAACCACATCTGGTTTGGTTACTAATGTAGCCATGTGTGTACCCCCAATTCTGTCTGGCATTATTACATTATTAGCACCTGCCTTTTTAAGTTTCGGTACTGTAGCAGCCTCAGATGCCCGGCTGATTATTTGGATATTGTGGTTTAATGATCTTGCAGAAAGTACTATAAATACATTTTGCGCATCAACCGGCAAAGTGGTTATTAATGCCCTGGCCCTTTCCACACCGGCAAGTCTTAGCAAATCGTCATCGGTACTATCACCCTCCAGGTGAAGGATATCTTCCCCCTCTTTTAATTTTCTTTGTATCAATTCTACATCCTTTTCAATAACAATAAAAGGCACTTTATGTGCTTTTAATATCTGTGCCGCCTGGTGACCGTTGCGGCCGTAGCCACAAAGAATTACATGATTGTTCAGTTCCGCTATATTTTTCATAAGCTTTTTGGTTTTGAAATATTGGTTGATTTCCCCACTTACCACAAACTGGGTGATACGGGTAATAGCAAAAGCAAAAGTGCCCCAACTGGTGATTAATAAGAAAATGGTAAACCACTTCCCTGATTCGCTGAGTGGTACTACTTCACCATAGCCAACGGTGGTAATGGAAATAGTAGTCATGAACAAGGCATCAATAAAAGATGCACTCTCAATAGACATATACCCGACGATGCCGACAATAATGATGACATGCAGCACAATAAAAGGTTGAATCAGCCTGAAAGTGGATTTTCTCAAAACAGTTGTTTTGCATAAAAATAAACTAATGCTGCGAGACTGATAAATGAGAAACAGTCAAATTATCCGGTTACTATCCGCTCCTTAGCCCAGAAAAGTGCTTTATTAAATTGTTCTTTTTCAGTAAGATTGGTATTATCAAGTTCAATAGCATCTTTTGCTTTTCTTAGTGGGCTTACTTCCCGATGGCTGTCAATGTAATCCCTCATTTCAAGGTTGTTCATTACTTCTTCAACTGTTACGTTTGGGTTTTTCTCATAGAGTTCTTTAAAGCGGCGTTGCACTCTTACAGCATTATCAGCCGTCATAAATATTTTCACTTCTGCTTTAGGAAAAACCACCGTACCAATATCACGGCCATCCATTACTATTCCCTTTTTCTTTCCCATTTGCTGTTGTTGTGCCACGGCGAGTTCCCTTACCTCTTTAATGGCTGCCACATCGCTTACCCTTTCTGCAATAATAAGGTCACGGATGAGGTACTCTACATTTTCGCCATTCAGGTATATTTCGCTGTTGTTGCTTTTGGGATTAAAAACAAATTCAAGGTTAATACTCCCCAGTGCTTCTTTTACTTCTTTCCTTTCTGCGAGATCAATATTGTTACGAAGGAAATAAAGGGTGATAGCCCTGTACATAGCACCGCTGTCCACATACACATAGCCCAATTCCTTTGCCAATTGTTTTGCCAAAGTACTCTTGCCACAACTCGACCAGCCATCTATTGTTATGATTATTTTTTTGACATGCCTGCCACAAAAATACAACTTCACAAAACAGATATTTCAGCCTGTAAATAAATAATGAAACAAGTAATACTGTTTTGTTTCGTCGGATAAATAAAAAAGGAGTACCGTAGATTGGCACTCCTTTTCAACTTTATTCTGAACTAATTATGCTTTCGATGGCTCTTCTGCCCTTGTTTTAAATGTAAAAGATAGTTTAGCATTTTCTACATCTGCATCAGCCACCAATACATCTCCTGCTTTTACATTCAGGTTTAGAATCTCTTCTGCCAGGGGGTCTTCCAGGTATTTCTGAATTGCCCGGTGCAAAGGTCTTGCACCAAACTGCTGATCATAGCCTTTGTCTGCGAGAAAATCCTTTGCAGCTGCTGTAAGCTCCAGGCTAAACCCAAGTATTGCTAACCGCTTCAGCACTCCTTTCATAAGGATGTCAATAATATTAAAGATGTTTTCTTTTGTCAATGAATTGAAAACGATAACATCATCAATACGATTTAAAAACTCCGGTGAAAAAGTTTTTTTCAAGGCCCTTTCAATTACCGATTTATTCGCTTCATCCTCATTATCTATCCTGGCGGTAGTATTAAAGCCAACACCTGCTCCAAAATCTTTCAATTGCCTTGCACCAATATTGGAAGTCATAATGATGGTGGTGTTCTTGAAATCAATTTTTCTTCCCAAACCATCTGTCAACTGGCCATCATCCAATACCTGTAATAATATATTATAAATATCCGGGTGGGCTTTTTCAATCTCATCGAGAAGGATAACACTGTAAGGTTTGCGACGAACTTTCTCTGTTAACTGACCGCCTTCCTCATAACCTACATAGCCGGGAGGGGCACCAATTAAACGGCTGATGGTAAACTTCTCCATATACTCACTCATGTCAACACGGATGAGTGAATCTTCTGAATCAAACATATACCTGGCCAATGCCCTTGCCAACTCTGTTTTACCAACACCTGTAGGTCCAAGGAAAATAAAAGTTCCGATAGGCTTCTTGGGATCTTTCAATCCCACCCTGTTTCTTTGAATAGCTTTTACCACTTTGCTGATGGCATCATCCTGACCCACTACCATAGCTTTCATATCATCTGCCATTTTGCGAAGCTTCTCTGTTTCTGCCTGCACCATTTTCTTTACCGGTATGCCGGTCATCATACTCACCACTTCAGCAATATCTTCTTCACCAATCGGGTAACGTTTGTGCTTACTTTCTTCTTCCCACACATTTTTGGCTTTTTCCAGGTCTTCCTGCAAACGTTTTTCTGTATCTCTTAATGAAGCAGCCTCTTCAAACTTCTGGCTCTTTACTACTTTGTTCTTCTCATTCTTTACATCCTCTATTTTCTTTTCCAGGTCAACAATGTTTTCCGGAACATTGATATTCTTCAAGTGCACCCTTGCTCCTACTTCATCCAATACATCAATGGCTTTATCGGGAAGTAAACGGTCCGTAACATAACGGTCACTCAGTTTTACACAGGCATCAATTGCTGCCTGGTCATAGTTTACATTGTGATACTCTTCGTATTTCGATTTGATATTGTTTAATATCTGTATAGTATCATCCACACTTGGCGGTTCTACCATCACTTTCTGAAAGCGACGGTCAAGCGCACCATCCTTTTCAATATACATTCTATACTCATCCAGCGTAGATGCACCAATGCACTGCAGTTCTCCTCTTGCAAGGGCAGGCTTGAAGATATTACTGGCATCTAATGAACCGCTTGCTCCACCAGCACCAACGATGGTATGCAACTCATCAATGAACAGAATCACATCCCGGTTCTTTTCCAGTTCATTCATGATGGCTTTCATCCGTTCTTCAAACTGACCACGGTATTTTGTACCGGCTACCAATGCAGCAAGGTCTAATGAGACAACTCTTTTATCAAATAATACTCTTGAAACTTTTCTTTGAACAATTCTTAAAGCCAGCCCTTCTACAATAGCTGTTTTACCTACTCCGGGTTCGCCGATTAAAATCGGGTTGTTCTTTTTTCGTCTTGAAAGAATTTGGGAAACCCGTTCTATTTCTGACTCACGGCCAACGATGGGGTCTAATGCCCCCAACTCTGCCATTTTGGTAATATCACGACCAAAATTGTCGAGTACTGGTGTTTTACTTTTTGCATTACCGGCTTGCTTAGCACCACCTTTTGATTGAGAATACTTTTTCTCTTCATCAAAATCATCATCGTTCTCATCCTGGAATTCGGCACGGGGATCGTTTGATTTTACGATGCCCAGCTCTTGCCTGAATAAATCGTAATCCACGTCAAATTGATTTAAGATTTGTGTTGCAATATTTTCTTTGTTCTTTAAAATGGAAAGCATCAGGTGTTCTGTTTCCACCGTAGCACTTTTCAGTGCTTTGGCTTCAAGCACAGTTACCCGTATTACTTTTTCTGCCTGCTTTGTTAGTGGCAGACTGTTAATGTTAGCAATATTCTTTCCTGTCTTATCCTTTACGGCCAGTTCAATTTCCTTTCGCAATTCATAAAGGTCAACATTGAAACTTTTAAGGATACGGACTGCTGTGTTATCTCCCTCTCGTATCAGGCCGAGCAGCAAATGCTCGGTACCGATAAAATCGTTGCCAAGCCTGAGTGCTTCTTCTCTGCTGAACGAGATAATCTCCTTAACCTGTGCTGAAAAATTATTATCCATTTTTAGATAATTGGTTGTAATACAATATTAACGAATAAATTTGGTTCTTGTTCTACCGTACTTATAAACGGAATGTTGATAATTTAAGTTGTTTGGAGCTGACAGTTTTATGATTTTTCAGGTACATCCACAGTAACTATTGCGAAAATGGACTGGCAGTTTTCAACAAATCAAACTAAGAGCTTATGCAGGTCAAAACTGATACCAAAGAGAAATTTCATGCCATCACGGTTCCCGGCCCATCTCTTTCTGCTACTATGACAGACGAACTGGGAGATTGTTTGTTGCCCTACCTGCAAAATGACGTTAAAAACCTGGTACTGATATTGAAAGACATCGAAAATATAGACATAGCTGCCGGAGAAAAATTAGTATATATCCAGCAAAAGTTTTACGAAAACAATGCTTCTTTTGTCATCTGTGAACTGCAAAAGCCAGTAGAAGAATTTCTTGATGAGAATGAATTATTGGAAATGATGAATGTGACACCCACCCAAAGCGAAGCCTGGGATATAGTGAAGATGGAAGAAATTGAAAGAGAATTTTTAGATGAAGAATAAAGTACTTCGTGCAGCTAAATCTTTTAGATTACAGTCTTATCGGCATCACTAACATACCTAAATCACCGATTCTTTCATGTTCGCAGTTACCATTCTCGGAAACAACTCTGCAGTACCGGCATTTGACCGCCACCCCACCAGCCAGGTGGTGACGCTGGATGGCATCAATTACCTTGTTGATTGCGGGGAAGGCACACAGATACAATTAATCAATTATAAGATCCGACGGAGTAAAATATCACACATTTTCATTTCGCATCTACACGGCGACCATTATTTTGGCCTGATTGGCCTGATTAATTCTTTTAGCCTCCTGAGCCATCAGCAGGAGATGCATGTTTATGGCCCATCGCCACTAAAGGAAATAATTGAACTGCAATTAAAAGTAGCTGACACCACTATGTGCTATCCGCTGCATATACATCACATCACCGAAGCTGCCACTCTTATTGATAATGAAAAACTAATCGTAAAATGTTTTCGTACCAATCATCGCATAGAATGTTACGGTTTCTCATTTGAGCAAAAGAAACAGCCCAGGAAATTATATCCTGAGAAAGCAAAAGAATATGAAATACCATCCTCTTTTTACGACAGGTTGAAGAATGGTGAAGATTACACCCGAAAGGATAGAACGGTTATTAAAAATGAGTTAGTAACGGGTATTGCCGAACCCGGAAAGAAATATGCTTTCTGCGCCGATACTAAATATGACGAATCGCTTATTCCGCATATACAGGGTGCTGATATGATTTATCATGAAACCACCTATCTCGACAACCTTCGGGAAAGAGCCGAAGCAAGATTTCATTCGACTACCAAACAGGCTGCAGCTTTAGCAAAAAAAGCCGGGGTAAAAAAATTACTCATTGGTCACTTTAGCAGCAAGTATGATACCCTGGAAGAATTTGAGGCAGAAGCCCGGGAAGTTTTTCCAAATACAGAATTGGCGTTGGAAGGGGTTTGTTATGAGGTATAAATCCCCCAAACCTCCTAAAGGGGCTTAATAAGACTCCGAAGTTTTATCATTTCCAATTTATCAGACGAAATTTAATAAGCAAGGGCTGTGCATTCGCAACTCTCCTTTAGGGGGTTTGGGGGTTAATCCAATTATAAAATAGAGGGAATTCTTTTCTCCAGGTGGCTTCATTGTGTTTTCCATCATCCCGTATTACTGTAGTCATTTTCGATTTAGAAACAGTTGCCATTGTTTCAAAAGCCAGTAACATGTCCGGCACCATCGCCGGCCCTTCTAACTTGCCACAATAGAAATAAATATTTGATTTGACTTTGTTGCCGGTAGTTTTTATCAGGTCAATAATTTGTGGCTTACAAATCCAGATGGAAGGAGAAAACACTCCTGCACCACCAAATACTTTTGGATACTTTAATACAGCAAATAATGAAATTAAACCGCCCATCGAACTCCCGGCAACAAAGGTATTTTTCCTGTTTTTCAATGTCCGGTATTTTTTATCTATAAATGGTTTCAGTGTCTTTGCCAGGAAATTTACATATTGCTGCCCCTCTCCTTCTTGTTCTTTTGGATTTTTTTGATTCAGTGTAAAATCATACGGGCTATATTCATTCATTCGCTTATCCCCGCCATTATCAACCGCCACTACGATGCACTTTTTTGTTTTTACAGAATCGAGAAACTCATCTACTCCCCATTCACCGGCAAAGGAAGTGGCATCATCAAATACATTTTGCCCGTCGTGCATATATAGGACCGGGTAGCGGTTTTTTGAAACCGCATAATCTTCCGGCAGGTATATCAATACTCTTCTAGTTCTCTTCAGTTGGGGGATCCAGAAAGCTGTATCAATGATGCGTACATTTTTGCTGGCTGTACTTATTCCTGGTTTTGCCGGAAACCTGTCCTGCCATTCTTCAATATTTATATGAATAGTTTTATCTGTTGGTATAGTTTGTAACCTGTTTTCAATACCGGCACCGCCTTTCTTACATTCCACTTTATCCCAGCCGCCACGGGTTATTTTGTATTCATACTTACCAGGATTTAACTTCAGGTCAATAAAGTAATTCCCTTTATCGTCTTTTTTGAATTTGTATTGTTCATCCTGCGGATTCCAGCCGTTGAAAGAACCGGCTGCATAAATGGCACTTCCTGTGGCATGATAAGTTGGTAAAGATTTTATTTCGAACCGGGCAACATTTTGTGCAATTAGGGATGTTACAACTAATAATGCTGATATGATAAATGCAGGCTTAAGCATAAGTGAAAATAAAGAGAAAATGACTAGTTTACTCCTTTCATCAATTCTTTAATCTTCGAAAGATGTGTCGAACTCACCGGCCATACCGGCAGTCTGAAGGTATTCTGGCAAAGCCCCATTTCACTTAAATATGCTTTTACGCCACTTGGGCTGCCTTCGGCAAACATGGATACAATAATATCTGTGTATTTGTAGTGAAAGGTCTGGGCTTGTTTAAAGTTACCTTTTAAACAATGACGAACCATTTCAGCATACTCCAGCGGGTAAGCATTGGCCACTACAGAAATCAATCCTTCTGCCCCGGCAGCGATCATGTGCAGGGTTATCGGATCGTCGCCACTGATGACCATAAAATCAGCCGGTTTGTTTTTGATTATATAATTAACCTGATCAAAACTGCCACAGGCTTCTTTAGTTGCAAATACGTTTTTACATTCCTTCGCAATGCGTACAGTTGTTTCTCCGGAAACATTTTGTCCTGTACGGCCGGGAACATTGTACATGATGATTGGCAATGGTGCCACCACATCTAATGCTTTATAATGCTGAAAAATTCCTTCCTGATTGGGTTTGTTATACGCCGGGCTGGCTGTAAGAATAGCATCATACCCTTTCAAGTCAAAACTTTTGTACGCATGAATGGTTTTACTGGTATCGCTGCCACCAATGCCAGCTACTAATGGCACCCGACCAGCTACTTCTTTTGCTACAAAAGAAAATACCTGTTGCTTTTCTTCACCATGAATGGTAGCACTTTCGCCGGTGGTGCCCAATACAACTAAATATTCAACCTTACCTTTTATCCAGAATTCAATCAACTTGCTAAAACTTTCCCAATCTATTGTCCCGTCTGCATGAAAAGGAGTAACGATGGCAATACCTGTTCCGGTGAATTTGTCTCTTAATGACATTTTGATAATTAGGAATTAAAAATTAGTAATTAATAATTGTATAATGAAAAAAGGTGTTTCTGCATTTTGTATTATAAAAGATGAGAAATGAACTGAACGTACAAGTGTGCGACGCAACGAAGATGATAGTAGAACTAAAGCCCGGTAAGTAATTTTAATACTCTACTTCTTTGAATGACTACAAAAAAATTAAAAGAACTCCTTGCCTTAAGTCCCCCTTTAGGGGACAGGGGTTTTACACCTCCTCCCAAAATCCCATCTTGCCAAACTTCTCAATCCTTGTATTTACTCTCTGTTCTGCTGTTGATTGTTTTAATTCTTTCAGCACAGGTATCAGGTAGTCCTTTAATATTTGTGCGGCGCCGCTATAATCCCAGTGTGCACCGCCAACTGGTTCAGGAATGATGCCGTCAATTAATCCAAAGCCGAGCATCTTATCGGCTGTTAATCGTAATTGCTCCGCCGCTACTTCTTTCTTATCCCAACTACGCCATAATATAGAAGAACAACTCTCAGGACTGATAACGGTGTACCAGGTATTCTCCATCATAAACACTTTGTCTCCCACTCCGATGCCTAACGCACCGCCGCTTGCACCTTCGCCTATGATGACACAAATGACAGGAACTTTCAATCGTATCATTTCATAAATATTGCGGGCAATGGCTTCACCCTGCCCTCTTTCTTCTGCTTCCAGACCGGGAAAAGCACCAGGAGTATCTATTAATGTAATGACAGGTTTGTTAAATTTTTCTGCAAGGCGCATCAATCGCAATGCCTTTCTGTATCCTTCCGGATTGGCCATTCCAAAATTTCTAAGTTGCCGCATCTTGGTGTTGATACCTTTTTGCTGTCCAATAATCATTACAGTTTCTCCGCCAAGGCTGGCAAATCCACCCACCATTGCTTTATCATCTTTTACGTTCCTATCTCCGTACAACTCAATAAAATTGTCGGTCATATTTGTAATATATTTAAGTGTGTAGGGCCTGTCGGGGTGGCGGCTAAGTTGTACCCGTTGCCAACTGCTGAGATTTTCAGTAATTTCTTTTCGCTTATCTAATATGCCCTGCTCTAATTTTTGAATCGTATCGCTAAGATCAAGTTTTGTCTTTTCCTGGCGATGCTTCATGCTGGCAATCTCATCAATAAGGTCTTTGATGGGCCTTTCAAAATCAAGAAACTGTCTGTTGGCATCGGTTGGCATAGGCTGTAAAATGAGAGGCTAAATTAAGGATTAAATAATAATGTAAATTTTTCTCCTGAAAGGTTGATTGTCAGTGGATAAATAATAGAAAAATTTTTGGCACCAAAAGAAGGCAGGGATATCTTTGCCGTCCTTAAAATGGCTCGGGTTACGAATCATTTAAAGGAGTTGTAGCGGTAGTTCATTTGGTTATCTCGCCCCAGGCGCGACGGCCAGCACGGAGGAGCCAAAGG
>JAJAZO010000432.1 GCA_026785745.1 Chitinophagaceae bacterium
GAGGAAGATTGCACTGCTTTCTGCATTGCTATATATATCCATATGCGCCATAGCGCAACAAGACACCACTGCCGATAAAAACCTGGACGAAGTGGTGGTATTTTCAAACAAGTTTGCAGAAAAGAAAAAAAATCTGGCACAAATGATTGATGTTCTTAATGCAAGCACTATCGCAAAATTTAATAGCCAGAATACCGGCGACCTGTTGATTAATTCCGGTAATGTATTTGTACAAAAAAGCCAGCAGGGTGGCAGTAGCCCGGTTATCCGTGGATTTGAGGCCAGCCGGGTATTGCTGGTAGTGGATGGCATCCGGATGAATAATGCTGTGTACCGTGCCGGGCACCTTCAAAATGCGATTACCGTTGATCAAAATATACTGGAAAGAGTGGAGGTGATTTATGGCCCTGCGTCCACCATGTATGGGAGCGACGGACTGGGTGGTGTAATTCATTTCAGAACCAAAGCACCTGTATTATCAACCAACACTAAATTGAAAGTTAACGGTAATGCTCTTGTCCGCTTCAGCTCAGCTAATGAAGAAAAAACAGGGCATGCTGACGTTAGCCTAGGTGGCAAAAAATTTGCCTGGCTACAGTCTTATACGTACAGCGACTTTGGTGATATGAAAATGGGAGATAATTATAAAAGCAAGTACCCCAACTTCGGACGGCGTTCGCAATACATTAAAAGAATTAATGGTATTGACTCTGTGGTAACAAATGACGATGACAGGACACAACGTTTCTCCGGTTATAAACAATGGGACATCACACAAAAAATACTATTCAAGCAAAGTGATAAAGTTTCTCATAGCCTCAATTTTCAGTATTCTAACTCAAGCGATGTACCCCGGTATGACCGCTTGCAGGATACCAGGAATTTTGGTGGTAGCATCGGTACTACGTTACGTTATGCAGAATGGTTTTATGGCCCGCAAACAAGACTCCTGACTGCATACGAACTGAATGTTAAAAAGCTTGGTTTCTTTAATGACCTGAGAGTAAATCTAAACTATCAAGACATCAAAGAAAGCCGTCAGCAGAGAGAGTACCGTCGTTTAGATCGCTTTGACAGCCGACGGGAACATGTAAAAGTGATGGGCTTTATTATTGATGGTAGAAAAATATGGGGCAATAATGAGTTAAACATCGGTATAGATGGCCAGCTGAATGATGTAAAATCAGTGGCCGATCGTACTAATCTTACTACCGGTGCCGTAACAAAATTAGACCCCCGTTATCCGGACGGTGAGAACAAAATGAATTATTTCGGATTATATGCTCAGCACCTGTTGAAAATGAAAAATGGAAAATTAGTGTTGAATGATGGCATCCGTTTACAATCAGTTAGTCTTCATTCCACAATTGTTGATAATTCGTTTTTCAATTTGCCGGTTACGGATATTAAACAAACACCGTTTGCTGTAACAGGTAACCTGGGTTTAGTATATATGCCGGTACAGAGTTTCCGGATAACGGGAAATCCTTCATCTGGTTTCCGGGCACCAAATGTGGATGATGCAGTAAAGATATTTGAATCAACTACTGCCACCCGCAGGGTTATTATTCCCAATGCTGAAATAGAACCGGAATACACTTATAATTTCGATATCGGAATTACAAAATCCTTCCATGAAATTGTAAGGTTTGAATTAACCGGCTTTTATACTTTGTTCAGAAATGCAATTGCAACTGCTCCTTTTAAATTAAATGGGCAGGATTCTATTATGTATAACGGCATCAGATGTGCTGTATATACAAGCCAAAATGTAAACAAAGCATTTGTTCGTGGCTTTAATGCAAGGTTAAAAATTGATTTCAGTAAAAAAATTTCCTGGGATAATACCATCAGCCAGACTTATGGCAGATACAAAAATCCTGATGGCACTAAAAGACCATTAGACCATGTGCCGCCGGTATTTGGTAAAACAAGCCTTGCTTATGCCGGTAAACAATTCAGCACTGAGGTTTATGTCATGTTCAATGGCTGGAAAAAAATAAAGGATTATAATCCCGATGGTGAAGACAACGGACAGTATGCAACAGCAGACGGTATGCCCTCCTGGTTTACTTTCAATTGGAGAGGCAGTTATGCTTTCACTAAAAATCTGACGCTGCAGGCAGGTGTGGAAAATATGGGTGATAGAAATTACCGGTATTTCGCCTCTGGCTTTTCTGCTCCCGGAAGAAATTTTATTATTGCACTAAGAGCTGGTCTCTAAAAAATAAGGGCCTGTTGAAAAACACAGACCCGTTTTTATGAAAAATACAAAAAAACAGGCTAAATGGATTCGCTGGTTCCGTTGGCTGCACCGAAAAATAGCCATCTTCCTCTTTGTTTTTTTTCTGCTAATTTCAGTTACAGGATTATTACTTGGCATTAAGAAACAAACAGGCTTATTGGCACCAACACAAAAAGGGGTGTCATCAGACCTTTCCACCTGGCTATCTGTTGATAGCCTGAAAAAAAATGCGGTCCTTTATCTTCATGACTCTGTTTCTCCAACACTTTCAGCTACCATTGACAGGATTGACATAAGGCCTGACAAAGGCATTATTAAATTTACTTTCAAAGATCATTTTAAAGGGCTTCAGTTAGACGGCACCACCGGAAAGTTGCTCAGCATTGAAACACGGAAAAGTGATTTTATTGAAAAATTACATGACGGCTCAATACTGGATAAGGTTTTTGGATCGGGTGGAGAACAGGTAAAAGTCAGTTATACAGTCATTATGGGTTGTAGCCTTTTCCTGCTGATCCTATCTGGTTTTTGGCTTTGGTATGGTCCCAAAAGGCTTCGCAAACAAAGAAAAAACACTCATGAATGAGATTTTCGTAAAATCCTGTTTAGTATAAAAGGCTAAAGACTTTAAGAAAGGCCTAAATTTTACAATACTGTGCAGCAATCGTACAGGAAAATTGTCTAAATTACAGGCAACCAAAGTAAGTTATGACCGAGGAAGCCATTTTAAAAGGTTGTTTAAATAATGATACCATCGCCCAACGGGAACTGTATAATAAGTACAGTCCTAAGATGCTGGCAGTATGTTATCGTTTTGCACACAACAGGGAAGATGCTGAGGATATGTTGCAGGAAGGTTTTATTAAGGTCTTTTTACAGATTCACACTTTTGAAAACCGGGGTGCATTTGAAGGGTGGGTAAGAAGAATAGTCGTACACACCTGCATCAACATTCTGAAGAAAAATAAAAAGTTCAACGAAAGCGTAGATATTATTCATGCCACCGGGGTTCAGGTAAGAGAAGAAAGTGTACCAGCCATCATCCAGGCCAAACAAGTGGTAGAATGTATAAGACTCTTGCCCATTGGATACAGAACAGTACTAAACCTTTACGCTGTGGAAGGTTACAGCCACCGGGAAATATCTAATATGCTCGACATTGAAGAAAGCACCAGCCGCAGCCAGTACACCAGGGCCAAAGCAATGCTTGAAGATATTTTAGTTCGTAAAAGAATACTACAAAAACCAAAACAACAAACCGATTGGCTTGCTGCTGTCAGCCAACGATAAAATTTTAACCCGTACCCCACCTGCCAACAGGCAGGATAAATAGACGACTGGTTATGGAGAACAGATTCGACAATAGAGATTTTGAGCAGTTTGTAAAACAAAATGCTGATCAATACCGGATGTTTCCGTCTGAGAAAGTGGGGAAAGGTATTCATCACAACCTGCATACCCGCAGACGCTGGTATGGTATTGGGCTTGGCTTATTAATACTCACCACAGGAGTTGTTACCTGGGTAATGCTGAGCAACTCAGGAAAAAACAGGCAGGTAGTAAGTTCACTTCCTCCAATAGCAGCTACTAACACTGTAGTTGAAAAGAAACAAATTGCTGATATAGTCATTGCGCCTGTTAAAAGGAGCGATGAAAAAACTTCATTTATAACACCAGTTGATAACTTGCACAAGAAATTGTTTATTGCTGACGCTGTTTCGGTACCTGAAACAAACATTTCTCAGATTGAAAATTCAATTGATCCTTTAGCAGTTGCACAAACAGAACCGGCACCTTTTAAAGAAACAGAAATCGTCCGTCAACCTGAATCTGTTGCAAAAACTACTACTTCTGTTAAGCAAGTCGTTTATAACAAGCCGGTAAATTCAACCTATACTGCTGCACGGGTAAATGATTATTCATTCATTACTTCAAGGAATACATTTACTAAAGAAACAGCCACAAATATTGCTGAAGAAAAAAAGGCTGACAAAAAAGATATCTATCCTTTAAGCATTGAAAGTGTAATAAATTCCTACACCTATATTAAGAAAAGGAAAAAAATCTCTTTGCAGGTTTTCTTTACCCCTACTATCAGTTATCGTGACCTGAAAGAAAACAAAGCCTTTATTAATTCAGTCCGCAATGCTACCAACAGCACTCCCAATCCTTATTACTATACCGATATAAACAAACTTGTTACCCATAAACCAGATGTTGGTATGCAGTTAGGTTTTACAGTCGGTTACCCGCTTTCTAAAAACCTGAGACTGATTGGCGGTCTTCAGTTCAATGTAAGTAAATATGATATTAAGGCCTATACCTACCCAAGTGAAGTAGCTACTATTGCTCTCCGGAACACTGCCGGTGGAACCAACACCGTTTCCACAGTTACCAATTATCGTAATGCAGGTGGTTCATCAAGAGTTGACTGGCTTCATAATCTTTACTTTTCTGCATCTGCACCAATTGGTCTTGAACTTAAATTGGTTGGCAACAAAAAAACCTATTTTGGCATAAGCGGTTCTGCTCAACCAACGTATGTATTGAGCAACAGCGCTTATCTTCTTTCTACTGATTATAAAAATTATGCGGAAATACCATCATTAATCCGCAAATGGAATATTAATACAGCATTTGAACTGTTTGCAGGTTACTCTACCGGTAACCTGAAATGGAGAGTTGGTCCCCAAATCCGCTACCAGACCATGTCTAGTTTTGTAAAAAAATATCCTGTACAGGAACATTTATTTGATTTTGGTTTAAAGTTTGGTATTATGCTCAATAAATAAAATCAGTACTAACTGCCCGTTTTTAAAAAATCCCGTGCCGCTTCAAGCGGCACGGGTTTTTTGTTTTCCGGTTAATAACCAACTTAATGATACAGTCTTGTTTTTTATTATTTTTACGCCATGAGAAACTATTTACTGGTTGTATTTCTTTCCGTAATCATCACATCCACTGCCTGTGACCAAAAAGAAAAGGAAACAGACAAAAAATTCATTTCTGTTTTGGCGCTGATAAAAAAAGAAGTGGCACATATTGATACTTCTTTGTATTCAATAATGAAAGTAGTTTATACTGATAGCCTTCATATAGACACTACTTACATTCCGAGAGAGCAATTTGCAGATGCAGCAAAAGATTTTTTAAATATCCCTGACCTTTCTGACAAAAAAACAGCCAAAAGATTTACTGAGGAACCTCCCCGGTATGATGAACAGATGAACAGGGTAATTTTTACATACCTGCCTATAAATCCGGACAAGGAAGAAATTAAAAAACAGGAATTACTCTTAACACCGATACCC
>JAJAZO010000433.1 GCA_026785745.1 Chitinophagaceae bacterium
ATTCCGAAGTTCCATGCTTCCTGGTCGCTGATACGGACTTGCCATTTTCTTAAATTATCATAGTGCTGGCGGATTAAATGATTATTGCCGGTAGCAATAATATCAACCTGTTTTTCTAATTCATCATTTTTTTGATAATTAAGCTTATTCATTCTTTTTCCATATAGATAACTAAATCCTGTTACAGGAAGCAGGATGCTCAGACAAACAAGCACAACAGAGGTATCGTAGAAAAATAACAGTATCAATGAGCCAAGTATGCTGTAAGCGGCTTCAATTACATACGCAAAATCATACTCCAAAAAATCAACAAACTCTCTTGCAAGTGTGGAGTGGGCACTAAGTTTTGAGACATCAGATTTATTATAGCGGCGGGCTAAGAATTTTGTAACCAATGAAGAATAGATGGCTGAATAGGTCCTGGTATCTAACCGATGTCTTATTGTTCCAATAACCAGCCAGGAAAAATGGACAGCGGATAATAAAATCAATCCGCTGTAGCTCCCTTTAATCAAATCATTTACCGCTATACCAAGAAAGAGTGGTCGTAACAAGTTGCCCAGCATTTCTATAGAAAAAAGAATATAGGTCAGCACTAGCCGATAGCGATGCTGTTTCATTATCTGGCGGAGGATGGCAAAACGGGACATAGTTCATCTTTTATGATAAATCATCTAATTTCCGGGTTAAACCGGGTTGTCTTAAAAATTAATGGATTGTAGAAATCTTATAAAATAGCCAAAAATGAAGATATTTTGGTGATATTTTGACTAAAAACGGTCTTTTTTGACCCTTTTGGCTATTTCTCAAGAATCTAAACGTAAGACTTCTTTCCGTCTTAGTCGTTTAATCTCAGTAAATTTTGTTCCCGCAACGTTAACGAATTGGCAAGAGGGCCGGATATTTCGCCCCTGCAGGAGAGAGAGCCGCACTGACAATGGAAGGGCTCCATATTTTCATCCAGGAAGTCTGCATAATCAAGAGTGAGTTCCTGGCCTTTGTATATATTTTTTATCGCTAATACATTAAGACCGTCGAAAGCTGTATTGGGTTCGCAGCAATGATTTTGTGGTGCCCATTCCGAAGGATCATCATCCCAGAGTATAAAAAGCTCTTCGCTTACTGGATACGCATAGCGGCGAAAATGTAGTTTTTTATCTTCATTCCAGTTCTTTTCAACAAACCGTTTGGTGATGATGCGTTGTGCTTTTCCTTCTCCATTAAAGATTATTTCTCTTTCCTTTATATCACGGTTGGCATAGATACCATAACCGGCAATGGAATTCCCCTTCATTACAAAAGGTTTCTTTCCTCTTTTATGACGGGCAATGCCTTCTGCTATCATGTGTTTTAAAAATCCAGGCTGGCCGATTCCGTCATGCTTTAAGATGTAATCTGCTGAACCTTCGTATCCGTCTTTATAAAAAACGGAGCAGGTAAAATTTATTTCGAGAAAGAAAATTTCGTTCTTATGATTTACCCGGAAATCTAATCTTGCATAACCAACACCATTGAAACCTTTGAATATTTTTTCCGTGGCCAAACGAAGTTGTTTGTCTAATACGGGGTCATTACAAGGCACATTACAATCCGGATGCAGTTCCGATGTTTTTAAAGCATAAGTTTTAAATTCTCTTCCTTCCGGAAACAGATACTCGACTGGTTTGAAAACGGTACAGCTGTGTACGTCAACATTAGCAGCAACCAGTACGGTAAATTCCCTTCCTGCAATATATTCTTCTACGAGCAGCGGACCATACTCATCGAGTATGCTGATACATTTTTGCTGTAGCTCAATTTTATTATGAACTAAAGAATGCTCATCTACACCCAAACTATCGCCGGCCTTAGCTGGCTTTACAAATAAAGGGAACGCCAAATGCATCACCGCATCATTCACATCATTCAGTTCATTAATGATAGCATAGCCGGGAGTTTTTACTCCTTCGCAATAGGCCAGGTACTTCATGAGCTCCTTCGGCGGATCATATAGTTTGGTGGTTGGTCCGGTAAAAGGGAGATTAAGTATCTCCAATGTATAGATAACATCAATAGAGGGTACTTCCCATTCCAAATAACCCTCACAGAGGTTGACAAAAATATCGTAGCCTTGTTTGCTAAGTTCTTTTAGTTGCTTGTAAGTGGTTAGCTTATTAAGAAACACATTGTGTACTTCTGCTTCCGGTATCAGGACGGATAAGTCCCGTGGCGGGTCGTAGTTTTTATAATCAACACCGGTGGTTGAATAATCTGGCTGCAGTACACAAACTTTCATGCTATGCTAAGGTAATAAGTAGTAGAATACAAAAAGCCCTTTCGACAAACTCAGGGTGACAAATTATTTGACCGAAACGGTCTTTTTAGTAGTTACTTTCTTGCCGGCTGTTTTCTTTACCGGCACTTGTTTCACCACACTTCTTCTAAGAGCATCTTTTAGTATTTCAGCAATGATTTCTGTAAACGACACACCAGAAACTTTCAATATTGCTCCAATGGAAGTATAATCTTCGTCTTCGCTAAGGCCACATTGAGCATTTGCTTCCAGCATATATAATTTACCGGTGGCAGCATCCTGACGAATGTCTATCCGGGTATATCCTTTTCCGCCACAGGCTTTGTACGCATCAAGACTTAATTGCTTTAATGCAGGAATCAACGATGGCTCTACCGGACCATACTCATAAAAGTTTTCATTGGCAGGCATCGGGGCTTCGTCTTCATAAATTTCCCAGAGGCGGTCAAAGGATAAGAATTGCTCAGACTCCGGCAGCGATTCATGAAAAACTCTTTTTACCGGTTCGTAAACAATACAATTTTCAGGGTCATCAGAAGAACCGGTAATAAAAGTGGTGAACTCCGGACCTGTTATAAATTGCTCCACAAACAAACCATCTATCAACAGGTTCCAGCCACGATAGCCTTTGTATATTTCTTCAACCCTCTTAGCCAGCTCTTCTTCTGTTGATATTACGTTTTTTACAGAAACACCCATACTGCCTCCCGAAACAGCCGGTTTGATAATGATGGGTGTTCCAACTCTTTTACAAATTCCTTTGGTCGAACCTTTTTTATCGGTAATTACTCTCCAATTAGCTGTTGCCACCCCGGCTTTATCAAACGCCTTCTTCATCGGTATCTTGGAAGTGGTTATATCATAAAAATGTGCATCCGAGCCTGTATAGATCAATCCATGCTTTTCTAATTCATGAATAACAGATACACCCGGCGTTCCATTTACTTCATCGCCATCGCAGAGATTTAACACTAATGGGGTTTTGCCGTTTTTGCTTTCGGCAATGGACGCAATGATGGTTTTAAAATTATCCATCTTAACCGGTTGCCATTTCCATTCGGCTTTCAATTCTTCAAATACGCTGGTGTATTCTTTTATGCTTTGAGTAAAATCGTAGTAATGCTGAATATTGGGGTCGTCAGACTCAAGATGAGGGGCTAATACCCAAATCGTATAGGGTTTTAATAACCGGGTGGCTTCAGATACCTTCATAGACTATGCTACTTTCTGCCTGGCTGATCGTTTTGCCAATTGCTGTTGTATAAAATCAGTTAGACAATATTTTTCTTGTGCTTCTCTTGAAAGAAAGGCGGCACCTCTTATTTCGCCTATGCAGTAAGGGCTTCCGCAATAACAATTAAATGATTGTGTCATCTTCCACTCGGCGGAGGGATAGAAAAAAGTCATTTCCTCTTCTTGTTCC
>JAJAZO010000434.1 GCA_026785745.1 Chitinophagaceae bacterium
GTAAGGCAACGTTTCTTTTTTACCATCCTTGTCGCCAAAAATAATTTTAAATCAGGAAATTTGGAATGGACTGTTCCACCTGATACTGCAAAAACAATTGTAAGAGCTGTTGCTAATATGAAATTGCAGGTACCGGCAGGCACACCATCTGTTGTTCCGTTTGGTATTTATTATGGCCCTTCTGATTATCATATCCTGAAGAAGTATGATATGAAGTTTGAAAAATTAGTAAATCTTGGTCAGGGAATTTATTCTTTCGTTCGTCCTATTAATAAATATGTTATTCTCCCCATTTTTGATTTTCTAAAAAGTTTTGCAGGTAGCATGGGTTTAGCTATTGCCCTGCTTACTATTTTTATTAAACTGGTAACCTCGCCACTTTTGTATAAGAGCTATCTCAGCGGAGCCAAAATGAAAGTATTGAGACCTGAAATCGCCAAGTTGAAAGAAAAGCATGGTGAAGACAGGCAGGCAATGAGCATGGATCAAATGAAATTGTTCGGAGAGGCAGGGGTAAATCCATTAGGCGGTTGTTTACCGGCATTATTGCAAATACCTATCTTCTTTGCCCTTTTCAGCCTTTTTAGTGCTGACGTTGGATTAAGAGGCGCTGAGTTCCTCTGGGCTAGTGACCTTGCAGCTTATGATGCACCAATTAAGTTTGGAGTTCACATTCCATTACTGGGAAGCCACCTGAGCCTTTTTAATATTACAGCTGTTATTACCAGTTTTCTGATATCCATTTATAGCATGAGTATGACGCCGGATCAAAGCAACCCGGTAATGAAATATCTGCCATATATATTCCCGATATTCCTTTTATTCTTCTTTAACCGGCTTCCTTCAGCATTAACATGGTATTACACTGTTTCAAACGTTGTTACACTGGCATTGCAGTTTGTTATCCAGAATTACATTATTGACAATAAAAAAATTCTGGCTAAAATAGATGCGAACCGAAAAAAACCCAAAACAAAATCAAAGTGGCAGGAGCGGATGGAACAGATGCAGGACCAACAGAAAAAGATGAAAGAAATGCAGCAAAAGAACAGACGTTGATTTAGTTAAAATTTTCTTAAGAAGAACCGGGTTTGGCCTTTGGCTACCCGGTTTTTTAACTCCTTCTCCACAAAGTGGGGAGGGCAGGGGGTGGGGCTGCAACTTATTAGTTAAATTGGCACGTCTTTTAGATATATAAGGCAGATTAAAATTGAAATGAAAAAAACAACATACATACTTAGTGCAATTATCACATTAACAGCTTCTGTGCAATTAATAGCACAGACTCCAAGAAAACTAACAGAAGCTACTATCTCTTATGATATTGTTATCAACACCAGCAATTCAAAACCACAGGCAGCAGACTTGTTAGATGGTGCTACCAGTGTTATTTATCTGAAAGGTAATTCCAGCCGTTCTGAAATGGTTAGCTCACTCGGTACACAAGCCACCATTATTGATGGCAAAACGGGTAATGTCGCTATATTAAAAGAATACGGAGAACAGCGGTACATGATTACAATGACTCCGGACAACTGGAAACAGTCTAATAAAAAATACGAAGGAGTTACGTTCACCTACCTAGATGAATATAAAACGATTGCTAACTATAATTGTCAGAAGGCAATAGGTAAACTGGCAGACGGTACTACATTTACTGTTTATTTTACTAAAGATTTACTTCCGGTAAACAAAGACTTTCAATACTTAAATAAAAATCTTCCCGGTTTGGCAATGCAATACGAGGCTACAATGGGAAAGATGATGGTAACGTACACCATTTCCAATATCAGTTTTAATCCAGTTCCACAAGCAAAATTAGATATACCAAAATCTGGTTATAGAGTTATGACATATGAAGAAAGTAAAGGGGCAGGGATGAATTAATTTCTGCGTAACTGGCTGTTACTAAGGTCAATTTTTACATTGTTCAATATCACTTTCTTTTTAAGCGGAACAATATAAGTGGTATTGCCTTTTTGATAAGTAACAGTAGTGTTAAGGCTGATATACCTGTTTTGGATTTGAGAATTTATTATCTGGTTTCCACGATAAGTGTAACCAGACCTTAAAGAAAAGGAACCGGGCTTCATTGTTTTAGAGGAAAGCAATGAGCTTTTAGGCAAGGTAGATTTCTTCTTTCCATCACCCAGTGTGGCAAAAGAAGCTGCTGCAGAAACTGTTATAAGCAGTATTACTGCCAGTTTTCTGCCTGCAAACTTAAATATGTTCAACTTGGGGTGGTTCATTGCGTACAAAAGTAATCACAAAATCAATATAAAAGAAACCGTTTATCCAGAACTTTAATGCTTCCTTAACGTAAACAGAGTGCAATTTGTTACATCTGGTTGCTTTTAAAAAATAACTATTTTGCACATATGGGGAAAACTCCTCCCTTTTCCTGTCAGTTTTTTTAACTTAACTTGTTGTAAATAACACATTTCAGGGGGCAAAGGGATTTTGCTGTCTGATCCGGCTCTTTAACTTCCGATAGCTATCGGGATTTTCTCACCAAACACTGGTTAGATGAAAGAAAACAACCCCCACAAGGAAGATCGGGAACAGCTTCGGGAACTGCTTAAAACGTACGAAAATTTCAAAAATGGCCGCAGCCACTCATTTATTGAAGAAGATGCCTTTGAAAAAATAATAGAATACTACCAGGAAAAAGAAGACCTTATAAAGGCAATGGAAGCCGCCGAAATTGCTGCCGAGCAGTTTCCCTACTCCTCTATGTTGCTTATCAAAAAAGCAGACATCCTTCTTGCCAACCGCCGCTACCAGGATGCACTGGATATTTTAGATCAGGCATCTATACTGGATGGTGGCGACATAAATCTTTATATTTTAAAAACAGATGCTTACCTGGCACTCGATCAGCAGGAGAAAGCGGTTGTACTGCTGGAAGAAGCCTTATCATTATTTGAAGGGGAGGAGAAAATTGAATTACTCTTTGAGCTGGCAGATGTGTATGACGATTATGAAGACTTCGACAAAGTATTTGATTGCCTGAAAATGGTGCTGGAAGATGAACCCACTAATGAGGAAGCCTTATATAAAATTTGCTTCTGGACAGATTTCACAGGACGGAACGAGGAAAGCATCCGCCTGCATCTGCACATTATTGATGAATATCCTTATAATGAACTGGCATGGTTCAACCTTGCTGCCGCATACCAGGGGTTGAAATTGTATGAGAAATCAATTGATGCTTACCAGTATGCCGTTACTATTGATGAAAAATTTGATTATGCTTATCGTAACATGGGCGATGCCTACATCAGGCTGCGTAAATACAAAGAAGCGATTGAAGTATTGGAAAAGGTGAACGAACTGGCGAAGCCAGAAGATGTAATTTTTGAAGCTATGGGCCATTGTTATGACAGGCTGAAAAATTTTGCACAAGCAAGAATCCATTATCGTAAGGCCTCTCACCTACGGCAGGATGATAGTAAACTGTTTTATAAAATAGCCTGCACCTATTTTAATGAAGGTCAGTGGCAGAGTTGTATCAGGCAATTAGAAACGGCGATGAAGATTCATAAGTTGCATTCTGAATACAATCTCCTGATGGGTGAATGTAAAATGGAATTAGGTTTATTTAAAGAAGCTGCACAATATTTTTCCAATGTAGTTCGAATAAAGCCCCGTAATGCTGCCGGATGGGAATCATTAATCTGTTGCTTATACAAAGCCGGATATTTTGAAGAAGCATTGGAGCAAACGGAGGCTGCTTTAAAAATTACGAATGGAAAACCTTTGTTCATCTTTTATAAAGCGGCAGTTTTAATTAAGATGGGCAAAACAAAAGAAGCCATCCTGCAATTAGAAGAGGCAATGAGACAATCTCCAAAATTGCTTAAAAAATTTGTAGAACTTAATCCGGCTATTTTACAAAACCAACAGGTGGTAGATGTAATAGCCCGTTTTAAGCGAAATAAATCAATCTGATAAGCAGGCTTTCCAACTTCCCTTAATCAGCAACACTCTGCTGATTCTTCCCTATTTTTGCCCGCCCGCCATAGCTTTAGCGAAGGCGCCCATCTGTATTTATTATTGAAAAAAAGAGTAGCATGAATTTTAATCTGTCGCAAATTCCGGATAGAACAACAAAACCCCGTCAATCAGGATTAACCATGGTGATGGA